>CAZAIR010000067.1:0-12214 GCA_964485225.1 uncultured Burkholderiaceae bacterium | reverse complement strand
GGATGGCTCCAACCCCTTCGCCAAGTTCGAGCCCCGCATCAGCGCCAACCTGTCCAACCAGTTCGAGTGGCCGCTGCTGTTCTACGTGGCCTGCATCCTGTTGCACCTGTTGGGTGCCACCGACCCCATGGCGGTGACGCTGGCTTGGGTGTTCGTGGCCGGCCGCATCGTGCACACGGGCGTGCAGGTGGGCACCACCAACGTTCGGCTGCGGGGTGCCGTGTTCACGGTGAACTTCCTGGCGGTGCTGGGCCTGTGGGGCTTGGTCGCCCGTGTGGCTGCGGGTTCGGTTTGAGGGTTCCGTCGCTGGCCCGGCATGCGACATGAGGCAAGCGCCCGTGCCATGACCACCGAGTTCAAGCGATGAGCATCGGCAGCCCCAAGCTTGGGCTTGCCGCGCCCACCATGGCCGATGCCGCTGACTTGCTCGAGTTCGAGCTGCAGAACCGTGCATTCTTCGAGCGCAGCATCAATGCAAGGCCGGCCGCCTACTACGCCCTGGAGGGGGTGCGCGCGGCCATCGCAGCGGCAGCCGCCGACGCACAGGCCGATACCGGGCTTCAGTACCTCGTGCGCGACGAGGCGGGGCAGTTGGTGGGCAGGGCCAATCTGTCGCGGGTGAGGCGGGCTCACTTCCACTCAGCCGAAGTGGGCTACCGCGTGGCCGAGGCCGCCTGCGGGCGGGGCGTGGCAGCCGAAGCGGTGCGCCAGCTGGTGGCCTTGGCCTTCACCCAGCACGGGCTGCAGAGGCTGGAGGCGACGTCAAGGCCGGAGAACGCCGCTTCGATCAAGGTGCTGGAGCGCAACGGCTTTGAGCGCTTTGGGCGTGCCAAGCGCAGTTTGGAGCTGCAGGGCGCTTGGTACGACTTGCTCTACTTCGAGCGCCACGCAGGGGGCTGACCCCGAGGCTCAGCGGCTCACCGCCCGACCCACCGCAGCCAGCACCGCCACATCCCGCTCGCGCAGCTTGGCCTCCTGGTGCAGCGGCGCCTCGTAGTACGCCGCGATCACCCACGGCGCTTGGCCCGGCGGCCAGGTGATGGCCACGTCGTTGATCTTGTCGGGCTGACCGGCGCGCCAGCCGGTGCCGGTTTTGTCGCCGGCGCGCCAGCCCTGGGGCAGCCCGGCGCGCAGGCGCTGCAGGCCGGTGCGGGTGTCGACCATCCACTGCAGCAGCAGCTCGCGGCTGGCGGGCTGCAGGACCTTGCTGGTGAGCAGGTGCGCCGTGGTGCGGGCCATGGCGGCGGGGCTGCTGGTGTCGCGCACCTCGCCGGCGGGCACGTTGTTCATCTCGGGCTCCCAGCGGTCCAGGCGGGTGGTGGGGTCGCCGTGGGTGCGCAGCCATTGCGTGAGCCACTGCGGGCCTTCCGCGCCGCCCAGCAGTTGCATCAGGAGGTTGGCGGCCAGGTTGTCGCTGGTGGTTTGGGTGGCGTGCGCCAGGGCCAGCGCGGTCATGCCGCCGGCCGCGCGGTGGGCATCGGTCACGGGGGAGTTGGGCACGGCGGCGGCGCCCTCAAACGGCACCCAGCGGTCGGCCGGGAAATGCCCGGCATCGATCTGGTGCAGCACGGCCGCCGCCAGCAGCAGCTTGAAGGTGGAGCACAGGCCGAAGCGTTCTTCGGTGCGGTGCCCCAGCAGCTGGCCGGTGGCGGTGTCGATCGCGGCCACGCCCAGGCGGCCGCCGTTGCGCCGCTCCAGGGCCGCCAAGGTGGCGGGCAGTGTGGGCGGCAAGCTGAACGGCTGGGCGGTGGCTTGTGCCGCCGGGAACAGCCCCAGAAGTGGGGCGGCGAGCAGGCTGCGGCGGGGCAGGTTGGTCATACTGAAACTCATGGGGTTGGGGGTGACGGCACTGTCTGACGCCTGATTCCCCAAAGCAAACGATGGTTTTTCAGTTCTTGCACAAGTTTTTCTCATGATCCTGCCGCCCCTGTCGCTCAACAGCCTGCGCACCTTCGAGGCCGCTGCGCGGCACCTGCACTTCACCCGGGCCGCCAACGAGCTGTGCGTGACGCAGGCGGCGGTTAGCCACCAAATCAAGGCGCTGGAGGCGCAGCTGGGCAAGCCCTTGTTCGAGCGCACCGCCCGCGGGCTGCGCCTGAGCGACGCCGGCGCCACGCTGGCCCCGGCGCTGCAGCAGGCCTTTGCGCAGCTGGCGCAGGCCCTGCAAGCGCTGGACGACGGCGCCCCGCCCGAGCGCCTGTGCGTGGGCGTGGTGGGCACGTTTTTGCACGGGCACCTGCTGGCCCGGCTGCCCGACTTTGAGCGGCAGCACCCGCGCATTGACCTGCAGCTGCGCACGCACAACAACAAGCTCGACCTGCTGGTGGAGGGGCTGGATGCGGCCATCCGCTTCGGTGACGGCGCTTGGCGCAGCGAGGCCGCCACGGCCTGGACGCCCACGCCGCTGGCGCCCTTATGCAGCCCTGAACTGGCGCAGCGCCTGCAGGCGCCGGACGACCTGCGGCACTGCACCTTGCTGCGCTCGTTCCGCACCAGCGATTGGCCCGCTGAGGAGTCTGCTCGGCAGCGCGTGCGGTCGGCGCCGAGGTCCCAGGGGCGGCAGGCTAGGCGCTGGCGACGCAGCGTGGCGGGCCACGTCAGGAGCCAGCAACAACGCTTGCCGCCCCTGGGGCTCGGCCCGAAGGGTGGCATTTGGATACGGTGCAAGCGTTGTCGCTCCTCCTTGTGGGCACGAGCCCACGGCGTCGTCGCTCCTAGCCTGCACCGCATCCAAATGCCACGCCGACTGCACGCGCTGCCGCGCAGACTCCCGCCCAGGCCGCCGGCGTGCGCCTGCCCGCGCCGCGCGGCCCGCAGTTCGATAGCTCGGTGCTGATGGTGCAAGCCGCCGTGCAGGGCGCGGGGGTGGCCTTGGCACCGCCGGCCATGTTCGAGCGCGAGCGCCAGCAGGGCTTGCTGGTGCAGCCCTTTGCCACCGGCGTGGATGCGGGCCGCTACTGGCTGACCCAACCGGTGAGCCGCGAACCCAGCCCCGCCTTGCGCCAGTTCCGCGACTGGTTGCTGGCCACAATGCCGGCATGAGCATGCCCACGCCCACCGATCTCGCCACCTTGCACGCCGCCCACACGGCCGCGCTGCAAGCCCGCACCGAAACGCTGCTGGCCGCGCACGGCTTCGATGCCCTGGCCATCGCCAGCGGCGTTGAGAAGTTCGCCTTCCTGGACGACCGGCCTTACGTCTTCCAGCCCAACCCGCACTTCGTGCACTGGGCGCCGCTCACCCAGCACCCGGGCAGCTGGCTGCTGGTGCGCCCCGGCGCCAAGCCGCTGTTGGTCTACCTGCAGCCCGAGGACTACTGGCACGCCGTGCCCGAGGCCCCGGCCGGCTACTGGGTGGATGCCTTCGAGATCGCCGTGGTGCGCACGCCCGACGCGGCTGAAGCCCTGCTGCGCCAAGCCACCGCCGGCCTGCGCTTGGCAGTGATCGGCGAGGCCGACGCGGCCTTGGGCGCTGTGGTGCCGAACAACCCGCAGGGCTTGATCGACGCGCTGCACTTCGCGCGCGCCCACAAGTCGCCCTACGAGCTGGCGCAGATGCGCGCGGCCAGCCGCATCGCGGTGCGCGGCCACCGTGCTGCGCAGGTGGCGTTCGAGGGCGGTGCGTCCGAAGCCGGCATCCACGCCGCTTACTTGCAGGCCTGCGGCGTGGCCGAGCGCCAGCTGCCCTACGGCAACATCGTGGCCTTAAGCGCCCACGCCGCCGTGCTGCACTGGCAGCACCAAGACCGTGACGCACCCGCGGTGCCCACCAGCTTCTTGATCGACGCCGGCGCCGGCCACAACGGCTACGCGGCCGACATCACCCGCACCTACCTCCACCCCCAAGCCGCCGGTGCCGCGCGTGACGACTTCGCCGCGTTGCTGGCCGGCATGGAAACGCTGGAGCTGGCCCTGGTGGACCAGGTGCGCGACGGCACCGACTACCCCGCCATCCACCTGGACGCGCACCGCCGCATCGCCCAGCTGCTGCTGGACACCGGCTTGGTTCGCGGCTTGAGCGCTGAGGCCGCCGTGGCGCAAGGCGTGAGCCGCGTGTTCTTCCCGCACGGCATCGGCCACCTGCTGGGCCTGCAGGTGCACGACGTGGCCGGGCTGCACATCGACGCCCAAGGCACCCGCCGCGAGCGCCCGCCCGGCCACCCCTACCTGCGCCTGACGCGGCCGCTGGCCGATGGCATGGTGGTCACCATCGAGCCTGGCCTGTACTTCATCCCGATGCTGTTGAACGAACTGGCCGCCGCGCCCGAAGCCGCGCACGTGGACTGGGCGCGGGTGGAGGCGCTGAAGCCTTACGGCGGCATCCGCATCGAAGACGACGTAGCCTGCCGCGCAGCCGGCCAGGCCCCCGAGAACCTCACCCGCGACGCATTCCAAGGACTGACCCCATGACCACCACCAACGTGCAATCCGGCGACCGCGTCGCCTTCATCGGCCTGGGCGCCATGGGCGGCCCGATGGCCGGCCACCTGCTGCGCGCCGGCTTTGACGTGACCGCCTACAACCGCGGCGCGGACCGCGCCCAAGCCTGGGCCCAAACCCACGGCCGCGCCACTGCCGCCACCCCGGCCGAAGCCGCGCAAGGCGCGAAGCTGGTGGCCCTGTGCGTGGGCAAAGACGCCGACGTGCGCGAGGTGGTGACCGGGCCTGACGGCGTGCTGCGCACCCTCCAGCCCGGCGCCGTGGTGGTGGACCACACGACCACCAGCGCCGAGCTGGCGCGCGAGCTGCACGCCGCCTGCGCCGCGCAGGGCGTGGCCTTCATCGACGCGCCGGTTTCAGGTGGCGAGGTGGGTGCCCAAAAGGGCCAGCTCACCGTGATGTGCGGTGGCGATGCCGAGCCCTTTGCCCGCGTGGAAGGTGCGCTGCGCGCTTACGCCAAAGCCGTGACCCTGTTGGGCGGCGCGGGCGCGGGGCAGCTGACCAAGATGGTCAACCAGATCTGCATCGCCGGCCTGCTGCAAGGCCTGAGCGAAGCCCTGGCCTTTGGCGAGCGCGCCGGGCTGGACCTGCCCACGGTGCTGAAGGTGATTGGCGGCGGGGCGGCGCAAAGCTGGCAGATGGACCAGCGCGGCCCCACCATGGTGGAAGACCGCTTCAACTTCGGCTTTGCGGTGGACTGGATGCGCAAAGACCTGGGTCTGGTGCTGGACGAAGCCCGCCGCAACGGCGCCCGCCTGCCGGTAACGGCCCTGGTCGACCAGTTCTACGCCGAGGTGCAAGCCCAGGGCGGCGGCCGCTTGGACACCAGCAGCCTGATCAAGCGCTTGCGCCCGTAAAGTTGGGACATGGCCCAGCCCGCCCAAGACCGAGCCCACATCGTCGCGCTGCTGCGCGCCGAGAGCGCGGCCTTGGCGGCGCGCTTTGGTACGCAAGAGCTGGCGCTGTTCGGGAGCGCGGCGCGCGACGAGTTGCAGGCCCACAGCGATGTGGACGTGCTGGTCGATTTCATCGGCCCCGCCAGTTACGACGCCTACTTTGGTCTGAAGGACCACCTGGAAGGACTGCTGGGTCGGCCGGTGGACCTGGTCACGCGCCGGGGGCTCAAGCCGCGTGCGCAGGCGCAAGTGCAGCAGGACTTGATCCGTGTCGCGTAGCTGGCTGCTCTACCTCGACGACCTGATCGCCAGCGCCGAGAAGATTGCGCGGCTGACGAAGGCGCAGAGCCAAACCACCTTTGCGAGCGATGAGGCGGTGTTCGATGCCGTGCTGTTCAACCTGCAGGTCATCGGCGAGGCCGTGAAGCACTTGCCTGAAGAAGCCAAAGCGGCCCTATCAGAGCCGCATCGGCGGGCGCCAGCGCGGCTGCGCGACCTGATCGCGCACCACTACTTCGCCGTGGATGCCGACATCGTTTGGGATGTCTGCCAACGCCACCTGCCCGGGCTGCTGCAAGAGGCTTTGGCCTTGCGCAGCAGCGCGGATGCTCGCGGCAGCTGAATCACATCGCCTTGGCCGGCTCCGGCCGGGCCGGCACGCGCCGCGCCAGCTCTTCCTCGCTGATGACCTCCATCACGCGCACCACCTTGACCACACCGGGGATGCCGCGCACCAGTTCGGTGGCCCGGGTGGCTTCGCGCTCGGTGACGATGCCCATCAAGTAGACCTCGCCGCGCTCGACCACCACGTTGAAGGCGGTGGACTGCAGGTCGCGCGCATCGATCAAGGTGGCCTTGACTTTGCCGGCCAGCACCAAGTCGCTGGAGCGCTGGGTGATCGAGGCCAGGAAGCCGACTTGGATCTCGTTGACCACGCGTTGCACGTTCTCCACCTGGCTGGCGATGCGCTCGGCCTCGGCCTTGTCGGCGTCGTTGCGCACCTCGCCGCTGATGAGCAGCACGCGGTTGTGGCTTTGCACATTGATGCGGCTGCGGCTGCCCATGGCCTCGCGGATGCGCGTGGCGGCCTTGAGCTCGATGCCTTGGTCTTCCACCTGCGTGCCGGTGGTGCGGCGGTCGGTGGCCACCAGGGCACCGCCCACCATCGCGCCGCCCACCACCAACGGGGCGCAAGCGCTCAGGCTGGCCAGCGCGCCACAGGCGGCGGCCACCAGGGTCAAGGTCTTGAGGGTCGTCTTCATGATCAGGATTCCAAACCCAGTAATTGGGCGTCGATGGCGTCGCACAGGGCATGCAACGCGGTGCGCTGGATTTCCAGCAGGTGGGGCAAACGGTGGGCCCCCAGGGGCACCAGCACGTCGGTGTCGGTCAGCGCGGCCTTGAGGGCCGCTGCCTCGGGGCCACAGAAGGCGATCACGGCCACGTCTTGCGCGCGCGCAGCTTGGGCCAGCGCAGCCCCTTCGCCTTGGGCGTTGCCATGGCCTTGCGGGTCCAGCCATAGCAGCACGTCGCCGGGGTGGGCCAGCACCTGCAGCTGGCGCAGCTGTGCCGCGCCGCCGCTCAAAGCACCCAGCTGGGGCGGCAGCACCAAGGCGGCCAGGCCGGGGCGCTCTTGCTCGAATTGGTGTTGCAGCAGCTGGGCGAAGGCTTGGGCGTCCAGCTGGCTCAAGCCTGCGCCGGCACACAACAAGCGGCCACCGCTGGTGAGGCAACCCACGGCCAGCTGGGCCGCGGCGGCCAGGGGGCGGGTGAGCTGCTCGGCGGCCTTGTTGAGCAGGTCGGCGCTCTCGAAAAACTGGTGTTGGATGCGGGCTTCAAGCATGTCGGACGGGGGTGTCGGCGAAAGAAGCGCCGGCAGGCCTTCATGATAGGTGGCCGCCCTCGAAAGCGCCTTGTAGCCACTCGATGTGTGGGCCGTCGATGGCCACCACATCGAAGCGGCACGCGGGCAGGGTGCGGAACTGCATCAGGTAGGTTTGCGCCGCGCGCACGATGCGGCGCTGCTTGGCCAGGTCCACCGTGGCGGCCGCCCCGCCGTGGCTGCTGGCGCGGCGGGCGCGCACTTCGACGAACACCAGGGTGCCGTTGCGCTCGCGCAGGATGAGGTCGATCTCGCCGGCCGGGCGGCGTGGGCCACCCCCGACTCGATAATTCCGCTCCACCAGCGTCAGCCCCTGGCGCAGCAGGTGCGCCAAGGCGGCGTCCTCGCCGGCGTTGCCGGTTTCCTTGGTGTTTTTGCGCGAGCCCCACCCGAACATGACCGTCGATCTCCTGGCCGCTGCAGCGGCGGCCGCAGGCACGCAGCAGTATCCCGTCGGGGCCCTGTACGTGGTGGCCACGCCGATCGGCAACCTGGCTGACCTGAGCCTGCGCGCCATCCACACCCTGGCCCTGGCCGATGCCGTGGCCTGCGAGGACACGCGCGTCAGCGCCACCGTGCTGCGCCACCTGGGCCTGAACAAGCCCCTGCTGGCGGTTCATGAGCACAACGAACGCGAGGCCGCCGGCCCGCTGATCGAGCGCCTGCGGCGCGGCGAGCGCATTGCGTTGGTGAGCGATGCCGGCACCCCCGCCATCAGCGACCCGGGCGCGCGCCTGGTGGCCGCCGTGCAGGCTGCGGGCTTGCGTTGCATCCCGCTGCCCGGCGCCAGCAGCGCGGTGGCTGCGCTCAGCGTGGCGGGCGATGTGCAGGCGCAGGGCTTCCGCTTCATCGGCTTCTTGCCGCCCAAGGGCGAGGCGCGCCGCGCGGCGGTGGCGGCGCTGGCCGGCCAGGACCACGCGCAAGTGTTGTTCGAAGCCCCGCACCGTGTGGCCGAACTGGTGACCGCCCTGGCCGCAGCCTTGCCCACCCAAAACCTGACGGTGGCGCGCGAGCTGACCAAGCAGTTCGAGACCGTGCACACCGCGCCCGCCGCCGACTGGCCGGCCCGCATGGCGCAGGACCCCAACGCCGAGCGCGGCGAGTTCGTGCTGGTGGTGCACGCCGTCGCACCCGCCACGGGTGATGAAGCCGGCGCGCTGCCCCCGGCCAGCCTGGTGCAGCTCAAGCTGCTGTTGGAAGAGCTGCCGCTGAAGCAGGCTGTGGGCCTGGCCGCGCGCCTGAGTGGCGCGCCGCGCAACGCCCTTTATGAACAGGCCTTGCGTTGGCGCGACGAAGCCCAAGCTGACTAGGTCAGCTGCCCTTGCGCTCGTTGTGCTTCTTGCGGCGGATGTCGGCGCTGGCACGGTCTTGCGCGTGGTGGATGCGGGCGCGCTCCTTGGCCGTGACCGAGCCGTCGGCCTCAGCGCGGCTCTCCATCCGGTCGATGTGCTGCTGCTGCTTGTCCAGCCGGTGCGTCTCCTTGGCCGTCAGCTCGCCGCTGTTCACGCCTTGCTGGATGCGGCGCTCTTGGCGCGCTTCGCGTTTGTCGATGCCCGGGGTGTTGGTGCCCGGTGCTTGGGCGCTGGCGCCCAAGGTAACGGTGGCAAGCAGGGCGGCAATCAGGGTCGTCTTCATGGTGGGTTCCTTTGGCTTCAAGCCGGTTCACCGTGAACCGGATGGGCAGACAACGCCAGTGTGGGCAGGGCGCTGACCCTGCTGTGCAAACCCTGGGTGAAGAAGTGCAAAGCGCCCCTTGCCGCACGGGCGGCGGGAGCCCACGCGCACAATTGGGCGCATGAATGCACCCGACGCCATGCTGCGCGCGCTGAGCGCCGCCCACGACAGCCTGTTGACCCCCTTCGGCTTGGATGAAGCCGCGCTGGCCCGCACGCTCAAGCTCATCACCGCCCACCGCGTGGATGACGCCGACCTCTACTTCCAGACCACCCGCTCTGAGGGCTGGAGCCTGGAGGAGGGCATTGTCAAAAGCGGCTCCTTCAGCATCGACCAAGGTGTGGGCGTGCGAGCCGTGGTGGGTGAGAAAACCGCCTTCGCTTACTCCGACACCCTGAGCGAAGCTGCCCTGGCCGATTGCGCCACCACCGTGCGCACCATCGCCGCGGCCGGGCAAAGCCGGCGCGTGAAGGTGCAGCCGCGTCGCGCGCAAGGCTTGCAGCTGTATGGCGCCACCGACCCCATTGCCAGCCTGGACAGCGCCGCCAAGGTGGCGTTGCTGGAGCGGGTTGAGCAAAAGGCCCGGGCCAAAGACCCGGCCGTGGTGCAAGTGATGGCCGGCTTGGCGGCCGAGCACGAGGTGGTGCTGATTGCCCGCGCCGACGGCCTGTTGGCTGCCGACGTGCGGCCGCTGGTGCGCCTGTCGGTCACGGTGATCGCCGAACGCAACGGCCGCCGCGAGGTGGGTTCGGGCGGCGGCGGTGGCCGCTTCGGCCTGGGCCACTTCACCGACGCGGTGGTGCAAGGCTATGTGGACGACGCGGTGCAAGCCGCGCTCACCAACCTCGACAGCCGCCCCGCCCCGGCCGGCGAGATGACCGTGGTGCTGGGCCCGGGCTGGCCCGGCGTGCTGCTGCACGAGGCCGTGGGCCACGGCCTGGA
Organism: uncultured Burkholderiaceae bacterium; assembly: GCA_964485225.1. GTDB lineage: Bacteria > Pseudomonadota > Gammaproteobacteria > Burkholderiales > Burkholderiaceae_C > Inhella. Next base: position 2,381 of record CAZAIR010000067.1, on the reverse strand, counting down.
GGGCGACTTCAACCGCAAGGGCAGTTCCACCTTCGCCGGCCGCATCGGCCAGCGCGTGGCGGCCAAGGGCGTCACCGTGCTGGACGACGGCACCCTGCCCGACCGCCGCGGCAGCCTGAACATCGACGACGAGGGCCACACCACGCAGCGCAATGTGTTGATCGAGGACGGCATCTTGGTCAACTACATCCAAGACGCCATGAACGCGCGCCTGATGAAGCGCCCTGCCACGGGCAACGGCCGCCGCGAAAGCTACGCCCACGTGCCCATGCCGCGCATGACCAACACCTACATGCTGGGCGGCACGCAAGACCCGGCCGAGATCATTGCCAGCATCGACCGTGGCATTTACGCCAGCAACTTCGGCGGCGGCCAGGTCGATATCACCAGCGGCAAGTTCGTGTTCAGCGCGTCCGAGGCGTTTTGGGTCGAGAAGGGCAAGATCCTGTACCCGGTCAAGGGCGCCACCATCATTGGCAACGGGCCAGAAAGCCTGACCCGCGTCACCATGATCGGCAACGATCTGCAGCTCGACAGCGGCGTGGGCGTGTGCGGCAAAGAGGGCCAAAGCGTGCCCGTGGGCGTGGGCCAGCCCACGCTGCGCATCGAGGGCTTGACGGTGGGTGGCACGGCGTGAGCGTCTGGCGCCGGGTGCGCCCGGTGCGCTGGATCTGGGCCCTGACTTTGGCGAGCGGCACAGCCTTTGCCGCCGTTCAGCCCTTGGTGTTGGTGGTGGACAGTGCCACCGAGATGCCAATGGCCCAGATCAACAACGATCAGGTCAGCGCCGGCCTGACGCTGGAGGTGGCGCAATTGCTGGCCGATCGTTTGGGCCGACCTTTGCGAGCGGTGGCCGTGGCCCGCAAGCGGCTCGCGGCCAGTTTGTTGAGCGGCGAAGCCGATTTGGCTTGCAGCTACATGCCCGCTTGGTTGCCAGGCCCGCTGAAGTGGAGCCGGGGCTTCATCCCCCAAGCCCAGTGGCTGCTAACGCGCGCTGAGCACCCGGCGCCTGCCCGGCTGGAGGACCTGCGCGGTGAGCCCATCGGCACCGTCCTGGGCTTTGTGTACCCCGAGCTGAACCAAGCGCTGGGTGTGGAGTTCGTGCGCGAGGACGCGCCAAACGTGGCGGCCAACCTGCGCAAGCTGGCCGCCGGCCGCATGAAGCACGCAACGGTGGCCTCGCGCGTCGTGCGCTATGCGCAGCGCCAGGGCCAGTTGCAAATCCCGCTGCATCCGCCCTTGGTCTTCGGTCAAAACGCCACCCAGTGCGCGCTGGGGTCCAAGGCCCCGGTCAGCTTGTCACAGCTGAACGAGGCCATTGCGAAGATCGAGCGCGATGGCAGTTTGAAAGCGCTGCTGGCTCGCTACGACTGAGCCCGCCCCTCAAACCTGGGCCAGCACGCGCAGCAGCTCGTCGCCGTAGGCCAGCAGCTTTTTCTCACCCACGCCACTGACCTCCGCCAGCTCATCCCGGTTGCTCGGCGCTTTGGCGGCCATATCGGCCAAAGTGGCATTGCTGAAGATCAGGTAGGCGGGCAGGTTGTGCTCGCGCGCCACCTCGGTGCGCCAGGCCTTCAGCGCCTCCAGCCGTGCCGTGCCCTCGGTGTCCAGCTTCACGGCCGGTGCCGTGCTGCCGCTGGCCTTGCGCGCTTTGGCGGCGCGCGCCACGGCCTTGCCTTCGCCAGTGCCCTCGCGCAATCTCAGGCTTTGCTCGCCACGCAGCACCGGCTTGGCGGCGCCACCCAAGCCCAGGGTTTGGTACTCGCCCTCGACTTCGATGGCGCCCAGCGCAATCAGCTGGCGCAGCACCGCGCGCCATTGCGTCTCGCTGGTGTTTTTGCCAATGCCCCAGGTGCTGAGCGTTTCATGCCCATGTTGGCGGGTCTTGTCGGTGGCTTTGCCGCGCAGCACATCGATGAGATGGCCGGCGCCGAAGCGCTGGTTGCGCTCTTTCTGGAAGCGGTAAATGCAGCTCAGCGCCATGCGCGCAGGCTCGGTGGCATCCCAGATCGCGGGCGGCGCCAAGCAGTTGTCGCAGTTGCCGCAGGTGTAGCGCGCGCTGGCGGCCGAGTCTTCCCCAAAGTAAGCCAGCAGGCGGCGGCGCCGGCAGTCGGTGCTTTCGGCCAGGGCCAGTAGTGCATCGAGCTTGCCGCGTTGCACGCGCTTGAATTCGTCGCCCGCCGGGCTCTCGTCGATCATGCGGCGCTGGTTCACCACATCGGCCAAGCCATAGGCCATCCAAGCGTTGGCGGGCTCGCCGTCGCGGCCGGCGCGGCCGGTTTCTTGGTAGTAGCCCTCGATGTTTTTGGGCAGGTCCAGGTGGGCCACGAAACGCACATCGGGCTTGTCGATGCCCATGCCAAAGGCGATGGTGGCGACCA
>CAZAIR010000066.1:0-12279 GCA_964485225.1 uncultured Burkholderiaceae bacterium | reverse complement strand
CGGCGTAGGCGTACAGCAGCTTGGCGCCGTGCTTGATGATGCCGCCGTACTCCTGCGACGTGCCGGGCATGAAGCCGGGCACGTCGACGAAGGTCACCACCGGGATGTGGAAGGCGTCGCAAAAGCGCACGAAGCGCGCGGCCTTGATGCTGCTCTTGATGTCCAGGCAGCCGGCCAGCACCAGGGGCTGGTTGGCCACGATGCCGACGGTGCCCCCGTCCATGCGCGCAAAGCCGGTGACGATGTTCTTGGCGTACTCGGGTTGCAGTTCGAAGAAGTCGCCGTCGTCCACCACCTTGGCGATCAGCTCCTTGATGTCGTAGGGCTGGTTGGGGTTGGCGGGCACCAGGGTGTCGAGCGAGTCGTCGCGGCGCGTGGCCGGATCGCCCGAGGGGCGTACCGGGGGCTTCTCGCGGTTGTTGAGCGGCAGGTAGTTGAAGAAGCGGCGCAGCATCAGCAGCGCTTCCACATCGTTGTCAAAGGCCAGGTCGGCCACGCCGCTCTTGGTGGTGTGCGTGCTGGCGCCGCCCAGTTCCTCGGCCGTCACTTCTTCGTGCGTCACGGTCTTCACCACCTCGGGGCCGGTGACGAACATGTAGCTGCTGTCCTTCACCATGAAGATGAAGTCGGTGATGGCCGGGCTGTAGACCGCGCCACCGGCACTGGGGCCCATGATCAGGCTGATTTGCGGAATCACACCGCTGGCCATCACGTTACGCTGGAACACCTCGGCGTAGCCGCCCAAGGACGCCACGCCCTCTTGGATCCGCGCGCCGCCCGAATCGTTCAGGCCGATCACCGGTGCCCCAACCTTCATGGCTTGGTCCATCACCTTGCAAATCTTCTCGGCATGGGCCTCGCTCAAAGCACCGCCGAAGACGGTGAAGTCTTGGCTGTAGGCAAAGGCCAAACGGCCGTTGATGGTGCCGTAGCCGGTGACCACGCCGTCGCCGGGGATGTGGTTGGCGTCCATGCCGAAGTCCACGCAGCGGTGCTGCACGAACATGTCCCACTCTTCGAAGCTGTCGTCGTCGAACAGCAGCTCCAGGCGCTCGCGGGCGGTGAGCTTGCCCTTTTTGTGCTGGGCGTCGATGCGCTTTTGGCCACCGCCCAAGCGCGCCGCAGCACGCTTGTTCTCGAGCAGCTTTTGGATGTCATCCATGGGAATTCCTCAGAAACAAAGTCATCAGTTCGCGTGCAGCGGTGCTGGCCGCGAGTGTGCCGGCGCGCACTTCGCGCTCCAGCCCGGGTAAACGCGCCGCGACGGCGGCATGGTCGGTGAAGGCCTGCTGCAGGCCGGCCTGGATGCGCTCGTGCAACCAAGCGATGTCTTGGCGACGGCGGCGCTCCGCGTGGTCCAACGCCGCCTGCTGGCGCTGCACCGCCTGCCACACCTCGGCCACGCCTTGGCCGGTGAGGCTGCTGGCTTGCAGCACTTCAGGGGCAGCCAAGCCACCGTGCGCTTGGCCATGCAGTCGCAGGCTGGACACGATTTGCACCTGCGCCCGCATGGCGGCAGCGGCGTCCAGGTCGGCCTTGTGGATCACCACCAGGTCGGCCAACTCCATCACGCCGCGCTTGATGGCCTGCAGCTCGTCGCCCGCGTTGGGCAGTTGCAGCAGGCAGAAGCAATCGGTCATACCGGCCACCGCCACCTCGCTTTGGCCCACGCCCACAGTTTCGACGATCACCACGTCGTAGCCCGCGGCCTCCACCAAGCGGATGACCTCGCGCGTGTGGCTGGCCACACCGCCCAGCACGCCGCGGCTGGGGCTGGGGCGGATGAAGGCGTGCTCTTGCACCGTCAGCCGCTCCATGCGGGTTTTGTCGCCCAGGATGGAGCCGCCTGACAGGCTGCTGCTGGGGTCCACCGCCAGCACGGCCACGCGGTGGCCCAAGCTGATCAGGTGCAGGCCCAAGGCTTCGATGAAGCTGCTCTTGCCCACGCCGGGAACGCCGCTCAGGCCCAGCCGAACCGCGCCGCCGCTGTGGGATACGCAGGCGGTGAGCAGCGCATCGGCCTGCGCACGGTGGGCCGGCAGGCTGCTTTCCAGCAGGGTGATGGCCTTGGCCAGCGCGCGGCGGCCGGCAGTGCCGGGTTGGCGCAAAGCGTCGACGCTCATCGCGCCGGCTCCCAGCGGTAACGGGTGTCCAGCTCATTCACGGCCAGCACTTGGAAGCCGTGGCGCTGGTAGAAGCGGTGGGCGTCGCTGCCATTGAGCGCCTCCAACTCCACCGCCACGCCGGCAGCGCTTGCTTCGCGCCGCACACCGTCCATGGCCCAGCGGCCCACGCCGCGCCCTTGGTGCCCGGGGGCAACGTAGAGGTGCTGCACGTGCCAAGGGTCGTGCTCACGGTGAACGGTCAGCAGGCCCACGCGCTCGCCGTCGGCTTCGATCCACCGCATGGCGGCCGGTTGGAACTGGCCGGCAAAGCGCTCGCGCGCCCGCGCCGGGTCGAAGCGGCCCACGGCCTCCAGCGAAGGCCGCATGGCGGCCACGCGCAAAGCGAGCAAAGCCTCGAAGTCCTCCGCCTGCACGGCGGCGAACGCCAAATTCATGCGGCGCCCACGGCCTCGCGGATGTGCTTCAGCACGTCGCGTGCGCTGTCGGGGATGGGCGTGCCGGGGCCGTAAATGCCCTTGACGCCTTGGGCGTACAGGAAGTCGTAGTCCTGCTGCGGAATCACGCCACCCACGAACACGATGATGTCGTCGGCCCCTTGGCGTTTCAACTCAGCAATGATGGCCGGCACCAGAGTTTTGTGGCCCGCGGCCAAGGTGGACACGCCCACGGCGTGCACGTCGTTTTCGATCGCCTGGCGGGCGCACTCTTCCGGTGTTTGGAACAGGGTGCCGATGTCCACGTCAAACCCCAAGTCGGCGAAGGCCGTGGCCACCACCTTGGCGCCACGGTCGTGGCCATCTTGGCCCAGCTTGGCGATCATCACGCGCGGGCGGCGGCCATGCTGGGTTTCAAAACCGACCACCTCGGCCTGCAGGGCCTGCCAGTCGTCGGGCGCGGTGTAGGCGCCAGCGTAGACGCCGCTCACTTTGTGGATGTCCGCGCGGTGGCGGCCAAAGACGGTCTCCAGGGCATCACTCACCTCCCCCACCGTGCAGCGGGCCCGCATGGCGTCCACCGCCAGGGCCAGCAGGTTGCCCTCGCCCGAGCGGGCAGCTTCCGTCAGCGCCGTCAGGGCGGCTTGCACGGCCGACGCATTGCGGCTGGCCTTGATGGCGGCCAAACGGGCCACTTGGCTTTCGCGCACCTTGACGTTGTCGACTTCCAGCGTGTCGACCAAATCTTCCTTGGCCAGTTTGTACTTGTTGACGCCCACGATGACGTCAGCGCCGCTGTCGATGCGCGCCTGCTTTTGCGCCGCGCTGGCTTCGATCTGCAGCTTGGCCCAGCCGCTGGCCACGGCCTGCGTCATGCCGCCCTGCCCCTCCACCTCTTCAATCAGCGCCCAGGCCTTGTCGGCCAGGTCTTGGGTCAGCTTCTCCATCATGTAGCTGCCGCCCCAGGGGTCGACCACGCTGGTGATATGCGTCTCTTCTTGCAAGATGAGTTGGGTGTTGCGGGCAATGCGGCTGGAAAACTCGGTCGGGAGCGCAATGGCCTCGTCGAAGCTGTTCGTGTGCAGGCTTTGCGTGCCGCCGAACACAGCGGCCATGGCCTCCACCGTGGTGCGCACAATGTTGTTGTACGGGTCTTGCGCCGTCAGGCTCCAGCCGCTGGTCTGGCAGTGGGTGCGCAGCATCAGGCTCTTGGGGTCCTGGGCGCCGAAGCTTTTCATGATGCGGCACCAGAGCAGGCGTGCGGCGCGCAGCTTGGCCACTTCCAAATAGAAGTTCATGCCAATGGCGAAGAAAAAGCTCAGGCGCGGCGCGAAGGCGTCCACCGCCAGGCCGCGCTTCACGGCAGTGCGCACATATTCCATGCCGTCGGCCAGCGTGAAGGCCAACTCCAGCGCCTGGTTGGCGCCGGCTTCTTGCATGTGATAGCCGCTGATAGAGATGCTGTTGAACTTGGGCATCTCGGCCGCGGTGTGGGCCATGATGTCCGCAATGATGCGCATGCTGGGCGCAGGCGGGTAGATGTAAGTGTTGCGGACCATGAACTCCTTGAGGATGTCGTTCTGGATGGTCCCCGACAGCTTGGCCGCCGGCACGCCCTGCTCCTCGGCCGCCACGATGTAGCCCGCCAGCACCGGCAGCACCGCGCCGTTCATGGTCATGCTGACCGACACCTTGTCGAGCGGGATCTGGTCGAACAAGATCTTCATGTCCTCGACCGAATCGATCGCCACGCCAGCCTTGCCCACGTCGCCGACCACGCGCGGGTGGTCGCTGTCGTAACCGCGGTGGGTGGGCAGGTCAAAGGCCACGCTCACGCCCTGACCGCCAGCCGCCAGGGCCTGGCGGTAGAAGGCATTGCTCTCTTCGGCGGTGGAAAACCCGGCGTATTGGCGGATCGTCCAGGGCCGCACCGCATACATCGTGGCCTGCGGGCCGCGCACATAAGGCTCAAAACCCGGCAGGGTGTCGGCGTTCGGCAAGCCATCCAAGTCGGCAGCGGTGTAGAGCGGCTTGACCCTCAACCCCTCCGGGGTCTGCCAATCCAAGCTTGAAACACCGCCCTCGCCGCCGACCGAACGCTCGGCGGCGCGCTGCCATTTCATCAAGGCGTTGTCGATTGCGGGCTTGGAATCAGGCATCAGGCTCTCCGTTGTAAGCGCTTCATCATAGAAAGCGCAACTGCAAGTACCGCACTGGTTGAAAGTCACACCTGACGTGCTATCCAACGTGTCGAAGCTGAACAGGGCGGGAATCACCGCGCCTTTTTCACGGCGCAGCCCCATTTGAGGCGCCTAGCATCCCTCGGGCCACTTTCACAGGCCTTACTGCCACCCTCAAGGGTTAACCCCAGACCCAAAACCCCATGGGCGGCATTGAATGGCGCTGCTGCGAGCGTGAAAAACATCGCGAAACGCCGCTCAAGTGTTTCGAGAGGCATCCGATAAGCCGAAGACGAGTACCGGCTAGCGGTTGCTGTGCAAGCACAGCAACTGCCTGGCCACCCAGATTTCCACTTCAGATTGCGAGCGCACCATGGCTTCATTGATCACCGGCCTGACCACCGCCCAGATCGCCAGTCTTTCCAGCGTCACCCTCGGCCGGCTGACGAGCGAAGACTGGGCTGCGTTCAGCACCGAGCAAATTCAAGCCTTGGGCACCGGCCAGGTGGCCTCGCTCAGCTCCCGGGCGTTCAGCTTCCTGAACACCGAGCAGTTTGCGGCGTTTGAGACGCAGGACTTGCGCGCGATCAACACCACGGCACTGCGCACGATCAGCACCGAACTGTTGTCAGCGCTGGACTCCACCCAAATGCCGGCGTTCAGCACCAGCCAGGTGCGGGCGCTGACTTCGAGCCAGCTCAACGGCATCGGCAGCGAAGATTTCAACGCCTTTGACAGCACCCAAATCGGCGCTTTGAGCACCGTTCAGCTGGTGAGTTTGAGCACCGACATCATCAGTTCGCTCGAAACCGCCGACGTGGTGGCCCTGGGGTCCACCGGTTTGCGTGCGCTCAATTCGACGCAAATCGGGTCCCTGAGCACCGACAGCATCGCCAGCCTGACGAGCACGCAAGCTGCGGCCCTGACCAGCACCCAAGTGGTGGCGTTGACGACGGAACAAGTCAGCGCCATCGAATCGACCGACCTGCAGGCCCTGACCACCGCCACCGTGCGCGCCTTGAACAGCACGCAGGTGAGCGCACTGAGTACGGAATCGGTTGCAGCGCTCACCAGCGCCCAGGTAGGTGCACTGACCAGCAGCCAGATCAGCGGCCTCACCAGTGAGCAGGTTGCCTCTTTTGAAACCGCCGACCTCCGCGCGCTGGGCACGGCGGCCCTGCGTTCACTGAGCACGGAACAACTCGCGAGCCTGACCAGCGGCCAGCTCGCTGCCTTGACGACCGGCCAAGTGGTGGCACTCACCACCTCGCAGGTCAGCAACCTCACCAGCGAGGCCCTCAGTGCACTCACCAGCGCACAGGTCATCGCACTGACCACGGCCCAGGTGGCAGCGCTCACCACAGAACAGGTGAGCACGCTGACCAGCACGAACCTGCGGGCCCTGGAAACTGCTGACATCCGGGCGCTGAATAGCGACCAAGTGGCGGCGATCAGCACCGAAGGCATCGTCGCCCTGACCTCCAACCAGTTCGCCGCCATGGGTACGGCGCAAGTGGCGGGTCTGAGCTCGTCCCAGGTCGAGGCCATCGAGACCGCGGACCTTCGCGCCCTGGGAACGGCAGCGCTGCGCAGCCTCAGCACCGAACAACTGGACGGGCTCACCAGCGGACAAATGGCTGCGCTGACCACCGCCCAGGTGCAGAGCCTGACGACGGCGCAACTCAGCAGCCTGGGCAGCGACGATCTGAACGCACTCAGCTCCGCGCAAATCGTGGCTTTGACCACAGCGCAAGTCGCCTCGCTGACAACCGAACAGATCAGCACGATGGAGTCGGCTGACATCCGGGCGCTTGAAACCGCTGACGTCAGGATTCTGCGCAGCGACCAAATCGGTGCCATCAGCACCGACGGCATCGTTGCCATGACCTCGACCCAGTTCGCGGCGATGGGCACGGCCCAAGTGGCAGGCTTGAACACCGACCAACTGGCCGCCATTGAAACCGGCGACCTGCGCGCCATCACCAGCCTCGCCTTGCGCAGCCTCAGCACCGAGCAGCTTGACAGCTTGACCACCGGCCAAATGGCGGCCCTGACCACGGCGCAAATTGCCAGCCTGACCACGGCCCAAGTCGCGAGCCTCAGCACGGAAGATTTGAATGCGCTGGGGTCGGCCCAAGTGGTGGCCCTGAGCACCGCCCAAGTCGCTGCCCTTACCACCGAGCAGCTGAACAATTTGGGCAGCGCAGCACTGCGCGCACTGGAAACCGCTGATCTGCGTGCATTGAGCAGCGACCAGATTGCAGCCCTGAGCACCGATGGCATCGTGGCTTTGACCTCGGGCCAGTTTGCAGCCATGGGCACTGTCCAAGTGGCGGGGCTTTCCACCGATCAAATTGCCGCCATTGAGACGGGCGACCTGCGCGCCATCAACACGGCCGCACTGCGCAGCCTCAGCACCGAGCAACTGGAAGGCCTGACCTCGGGCCAAATGGCCGCGTTGACCACCGGCCAGGTGGTGGCCTTGACCACCGCCCAGATCGCCAGCTTGGTGAGCGAGGACCTGAACGCGCTCAGCTCGGCCCAGATCATTGCCTTGACCACAACGCAGGTGGCCGCACTGACCACCGAGCAGCTGAACAACATGGAGAGCGCGGACCTGCGCGCACTCGAGACCGGCGACCTGCGGGCATTGCGCAGCGATCAAATCGGTGCCTTGAGCACCGACGGCATCGTGGCGCTGACGACGGGCCAGTTTGCTGCACTGACCAGCGTGCAGACGAGCGGGCTCAGCACCGACCAGATTGCCGCCATCGAAAGTGCTGACCTGCGTGCGATTGGCACGGCTGCCCTGCGTACCTTCAGCACGGAACAGCTCGCCGGCCTCACCAGCGCTCAGGCGGCTGCCCTGGCCACCAACCAGGTGGCATCGTTGACCACCGGTCAGGTCGAGAGCATCAGCACGGAGAACTTGAACGCGCTCGGCTCCAGCCAAGTGGTGGCGCTGACATCGCAGCAAGTCGCCGCCCTGACGACCGAGCAAGTCAACAGCCTGGGCACCGCCAGCTTGCGTTCCCTGGAGACGGCCGACATCCGCGCACTCTCCAGCGCGCAGGTCGCAGCCATCACCACCGAGGGCATTGCCGCCATGGCGACCGGTCAGTTCGCCGCCTTCAGTACCGTGCAGGCGGCTGGCCTGAGCACCGATCAGATTGCTGCTATCGAAACCGCCGACCTCCGTGCGTTCAGCACCGCAGTGGTCCGCGCCCTGGCGACCGAGCAAGTGGATGCATTCACCACCTTGCAAGCGCCCGCACTGACCACGGCGCAAGTGTTGGCTTTGAGCACCGCGCAGGTGGCCAACCTCAGCACCGAGGATCTCAACTCCTTGGGCAGCGCACAGATCGTGGCGATGAGCACCGTCCAGGTGGCGGCACTCACCACCGAACAGCTCAACAGCCTGGGCAGCACGCAATTGCGCGCCTTGGAAGCCGCCGATCTGCGCGCTCTGAGCAGCGCCCAGATCGCTTCGCTGAGCACTGACGGCATCGTGGCCTTGACCTCTAGCCAGTACGCGGCTTTGGGCACTGTGCAAATCAGTGGTTTGAGTACCGAGCAGATCGCCGCCATCGAGACCGGCGACGTGCAAGCGCTCACCACGGCCTCGGTTCGTGCACTGACCAGCGACCAGTTGAGCGGCTTCACAACCGCCGGCATCGTGGCGATGACCAGCCAGCAGATCGCGGCCCTGACCAGTGGCCAGGTGGCCGGCCTGAGCACCGAGCAGATTGCGGCCCTGGAGACAGGCGACCTGCGAGCCTTGACCAGCCTCAGCCTGCGCGCCCTGACCACGGAGCAAGTGGATGCTTTGACCAGCGGGCAGATGGCCGCCTTGACCACGGCCCAGGTGGTGGCACTGACCACCGCACAAGTGGCCGCGCTCTCGAGCGACGATTTGAATGCACTGACCACCGGTCAGATCGCAGCGCTCACGACGGCTCAAGTGGCGGCTTTGACCACCGACCAAATCAGCACCATGGCCACGGACGACATCCGGGCCTTGGAGACGGCTGACTTGCGCGCCTTGTCGTCCGACCAAGTGGCTGCCATTGGAACCGCCAACCTGGTGGCCATGACCTCCACGCAGTTTGCTGCGTTGGCGTCGGCTCAGGTATTGGGCTTGAGCACCGAGCAAGTGGCGGCGATCGAGACAGCCGATCTGCGGGCCCTGAACACGGCCACCCTGCAAGCGCTGAGCACCGAGCAACTGGAGGGCCTGACGAGCGGCCAGATGGCGGCGCTCACCACCACCCAGGTGGCTGCGCTGACCACGGCACAAATCGCCAGCCTCAGCAGTGAGGACTTGAACGCGCTGGGCACTGCGCAAATCGTGGCCCTGACCACCGCCCAGGCTGCAGCACTGACCACGTCGCAGATCAACACGATGGCGACCGACGACGTGCGGGCCATTGAAACAGCCGACCTGCGCGCCTTGAATTCCGAGCAAATCGGGGCCTTCAGCACGGAGGGCATCGTGGCCCTCACCTCGGTGCAAGTGGCAACCCTGACGAGCGCGCAGGTGGCGGGCTTGACAACTGAGCAACTGGCCGCAATGGAGACAGCCGACCTGCGCGCGCTCAGCACTGTTGCGCTGCGTGCGCTCACGACGGAGCAACTCGAGGGCCTGACCAGCGGCCAAATGGCCGCGCTGACCACGGCGCAAGTGGCTGCGCTGACCACCGCACAAGTGGCCAGCCTCACCAGTGAAGACCTGAACGCCTTGGGAACGACCCAGGTTGTGGCGCTGACCACGGCACAAGTGGCTGCGCTCACGACCGAGCAAATCAGCACCATGGCCACCGATGACATTCGGGCCCTTGAAACCGCCGATGTCCGGGCGCTCAACTCTGACCAAATCGGGGCCATCAGCACCGAGGGCATCGTGGCCATGACCTCGGTCCAGCTGGGTACCTTGACCACGGGTCAAGTCGCGGGCCTGACCACGGCGCAGATTGCTGCCATCGAAACCGTTGATCTTCGTGCCATCAGCTCCCTGGCCATTCGTGCGCTCAGCACCGAGCAGCTGGAAGGACTGACCACCGGACAGATGGGCGCGCTGACGACGGCACAAGTCTCGGCACTCACCACCGCACAGGTGGCCAGCCTCGGCAGCGACGACCTGAACGCGCTGACCAGCGTCCAGATCGCCGCGCTGACAACCGAGCAGGTGGCCGCCTTGACCACCGAGCAAGTCAGCACCATGGCCACCGACGACCTGCAAGCGCTGCAGACCGCTGACTTGGTGGCCATGAGCAGCGACCAGATCGGGGCCATCAGCACCGCCGGGATCGTGGCCTTGACCTCGACCCAGTTTGCAGCCCTCGGCACAGCCGATGTGGCGGGCTTGACCACCGAGCAGATCGCTGCGATCGAAACCGGCGACCTGCGGGCCATCACCAGCACGGCGCTGCGCTCGCTCAGCACCGAGCAGCTGGAGGGGTTGACGAGCGGCCAGATGGCCGCCCTGACCACCGCGCAAGTGGCCGCCCTGACCACCGAGCAAGTGGCGAGCTTGACGACCGAAGACTTGAATGCCCTGGGCTCTGCGCAGATCGTGGCGCTGACGACGACGCAGATTGCGGCACTGACCACCGAGCAGATCAACGCCATGGAAAGCGCTGACCTGCGGGCGCTGGAAACTGCTGACATCCGCGCGCTGTCTAGCGACCAGGTCGGAGCCCTGAGCACCGATGGCATCGTGGCCTTGACCAGCGCCCAGTATGCGGTGATGACGTCTGCACAGGTGATTGGTTTGACGACGGACCAAATCAGCGCCATCGAGTCCGCCGATCTGCGTGCGCTGACCAGCGGCGCGCTGCGCAGCCTGTCGACCGAGCAGATTGATGCACTGACCTCCTCGCAGATGGCATCGTTGACCACCGCTCAGGTGGCGTCGTTGACGACCGAGCAGGTGGCCGCTTTGAGCAGTGACGACCTGAATGCACTGGGGTCGGCGCAGATCATTGCGCTCACCACCGCGCAAGTGGCCGCGCTGACCACCGAGCAGCTCAGCACGATGGAAACAGCCGACCTGCGGGCCTTTGAAACGGCGGATATCCGTGCACTGTCCAGCCTGCAGATCGCTGGCATCAGCACCGAGGGCATCACCGCCCTGTCGTCGGGCCAGTTCGCTGCAATGACCAGCGCTCAAATCCAGAGCCTGACGACCGAGCAGATTGACGCCATGACCACCGGGCAGTTTGCCCAGCTGGGGACAGCACAGTTGGCTTCACTGAGCACGGTCCAGATCGAGGCGATGGCCAGTGAGGACTTCAACTCCCTGACCAGCCTGCAAGTGGCCGCCTTCGGCTCAGCGCAGATCTCTGCGATCGAGACCGCCGACATCGCCGGCCTGGGCACCTCGCAGATCAAGTGGCTGACCAGCGTGCAAATCGACGGGCTCACCACGGACCAAATTGCGGCCTTCAGCTCATCGCAAGTCAGCGGCTTTGAAACCGCCGACCTGGCCTCGATGGACATGCCGCAAGTGCTGGCCTTCACGACGGATGCGATGCCCGGCTTCAGCACCGAGCAGACCAACGCCTTGTTCTTGGCCACCCCCATCATGTTGGACTTGGACGGCAACGGTGTCAGCACCCGCTCGGCCTCTGACGGCGTGACCTTCGACCTGTTGGGCGACGGCCAGACCGCCAAGTGGGGCTGGGCTGCAGGCGGCGACGGCTTCCTGGTGATGGACCGCAACGGCGACGGGCTGATCAACGATGGCCGTGAGCTGTTCGGTTCGGGCACCCGCATGGCCGATGGCACCCGCGCGGTGGACGGTTATGCCGCGCTGAGCGAGCAAGACACCGACCGAGACGGTGATGTGGACGCCAACGACGCCAACTTCAATCAATTGAAGGTGTGGGTGGACGGCGACGGCGACGGCATCACCGATGCCGGTGAGCTCAAGACCTTGGGTGAGCTGGGTATCGCCAGCCTGGACCTGAACGCGGCCAAGGGCACGGAGATCGACAACGGCAACTTTGTGGGCCTGGTGTCGAGCTTCACCAAGACCGACGGCACCCAGCACGAGATGGCCGACGTCTGGTTTGCCAAAGACCAGACACCACCCAGCGCATCCGAGGTTTTGGTGGAGCCGGCCAAAGAGCTTCATCTGCCGGGCGACCCAAGCACGGCACTGACCTCAAGCGCCATAGCCCATACACCGCCAGAGCCTTTGGTGAACCACCGCAGGCTGCTGGAAGATGAAGAAGCGTTCCGCCCGCCCTTGATCTGAGCAACGGCTTTCGATTGCGCGAACCCGGTGCGGCCATAACTGGGCTGCATCGACCCAAAGGCCCTGGCCCAGCGCCAGGGCTTTTTTTTCGTGTGGCGGCCTTCGCAGGCCCGATTGACTGGCTCGCGCCGTTCTGTTCAGGCGCTAAGGCCCAGCGGGGCGCCGCAGAATGCCGCATCGGCATCCAAGCGGAGACTCGGCATTGCGTTCACTGTGCATCGAAGGTTGGCGGGGAGTGAACCACTCCATCGCCATGGTCAACCAAAACCAAATCCTGGAGT
>CAZAIR010000065.1:0-12399 GCA_964485225.1 uncultured Burkholderiaceae bacterium | reverse complement strand
GTTTGACCGTCCACGATCAGACTGAAACGAGCGTCCACGATCGCTGAAATACGCACCTGTGCGCTAACCGCCGCAGCCGCAGCCGCATGGCTTGCATGGAGCGGCTGGCACGGCGCGACCAACCAGCGGCAGCCTCTTCGGACTCCACCGGCCGCAGAGGTTCGACCAGCGCCTGAACCGCTTCCACCGCAAGCGCCGGCCACTGAGCTAAGCAAACCAGCGGCGCCCATCGTGCCAGCGCTTTCGGAGCAGTGGTTCGATTCAAAGCCGGTGACCGTCGCTGATGCCAAAGGACGCAAGGCGGAACTGGTGATTGAGATTTTCGGCAAAGGCGAATATCACTGGGGATGTGCTGACGCCACAACCGTGTTCCACAAAGACAGCGAAGCTGCCTTCGACATGCGTGGCCTGTGGTCGCAGTACCAGGCCACAAGGTTTTGGGCGAATTCGACAAGACGAATCATCGCGGTGGGCATGGCCTCGGAAGAGGGCCCGAAAGAAACCGAGGCACGCCGGGCCTGTGACCGTGCAGAGACGCAGTTGGGTTGGTTGAAGTCGGCAGGTTTCCAACAAGACCATGTGCAACTGCACGCCATAGTGCTCGGCCAGCACAGCAAGGTCCTGAAGACCGCGCAGGAACCCTCGCACCAGGCGGCGGCTGTCAATAGCTGCCGGCCGGGCACCCAGATGCAGCGGCAACTGGTGCTGATTCGGGTCATCGAAGAAGACAGAGATCTGGACCTGCCTCAAGCCTTGCGGCAATTGGTGAACAAGAAGCAGGACGGTGGAGCCTCCGTTTCCTGGAATGCGTACTCAGACCCGGAGTTCAACCAACCCAGCAGCCGCAAGCGCCTGCAGATTCTGGCACCCGGCGCTTGCCTGAAGAGGGAGCGCCCTTGAGTCGCGTCGCTGCCGCAGCGCTGCGTTTTGTCCTGCCTCTTGGCCTCACGCTGGCCGGTGTTGCTTGTAGCGACCGCAAGCCAAGCGCGCCCCAACCATCGTCAAGCCCGGAGGTGTCGGCGGGCACCCTTGGCGCTGCGCCGAGAGGTCTTGGCAGGGACGCGCCTCAGCCCAGCGGAAACGCTCCGCCAACGTATACCAGCAGCCGTGCCTTGGTGGTGGGCATCTCCGCTTACCGCAATGGATGGCCACAACTCCCCGGGGTTGCTGAAGACGTCGCAGTCGTGACCAAGGCATTGGAGATGCAGGGCTTTTTGGTCCAGCGTCTGGATAATCCAACGGCTAAGGAACTCGATGTCGGGCTGCGCAGATTCGCCAGTGAGCATGGCAACGATAGGCAAGGTCGTGTGGTCATCTACTTTGCAGGACACGGCTACACCAGAACCAGTGCTTGGGGTGGGCGGCGCGGCTTCCTGGTCGGAGTAGATGCCCCCCGCGTCGGCGCTGCCCAAACACCCGGTGCCGACTCTTGGGGGGTCGATATGGACGATCTCCGAAAGCTGGCACTTGATATGGATGCACTGCATGCCTTGTTCATCTTGGATGCTTGCTTTGGCGGAACCGTGTTCGCCCAGCCGCAATTGAGCCGAGGCCTTCCTGCATCACCTCCCTTGCAGGATTTGATGATGAAGCCCGCCCGCCTGTTCATTACTGCCGGAACCGACGAACAACCGGTGCCTGACCATAGCCTTTTGCGAGCCGCGTTTGTGGATGGACTGGTCACGGCAGTTGCCGACCGCAACCGGGATGGCACTGTGACCGGGCAGGAGTTGGCAGCTCATGTGGTGGCGCATGTCAAGGCGAATTCGGGCGGCGGCATCGTGCATAACCCGCAGTGGGGCACCCTGAAAGGCAGGGCGCCGTTCCTGGGTGACATCTTGTTTTCGGTTCAACCCGCCGTAACTCACTCGCCGCCAATCAAGCGACAGATCGACAAGGATTGCGCCGACTGCCCCGAATTGGTTGAAGTGTCAGCACTTAAGGGCTCTCATGCGCAGCCATTGTGGGTGGGGCGCTTTGAAGTGACGCAGGCGCAGTGGCAGAACCTCATGCGAACCAACCCGAGCGCGAACAAGGATTGCACAGACTGTCCCGTTGAACGCGTGAGCTGGATTGAGGCCAATCGCTACGTGCAGGCCATTTCCAAGCACACCGGCAAGAGCTATCGGCTGTTGACGGACGCGGAGTGGGACGCCTTGACAGCCACCGCAAGAAGCCTGCAAGTTGAACCCACGCCTGCGCAGCAACACACCGTTCCGGTCTCTCAGACGCTCGCAGACCAGCACGGTTTGCATGGCATGGTCGGCAACGTTTGGGAATGGACCTCGGGGCTGGATGCCGTCGGTGCCACGATACGCGGCGGCGCATGGAACACAAGCAATGCAGCGTCCCCGCGGGGCGCCTCAGTGAGCCTGACCATACCCAAGACCAGCACCGAGCCTACTGTGGGTTTCCGGGTGGTCAGGGAATGAAGACCCGTACCCGTTCGGCGATGGCGCTGGGCTCGGCATCCACGGGAAGCCTCAAGGTCATCCGCCATCCGCGGCAGGCACGTGCACTCACCTTGGTCTTGCAACTTCAGGAGTCGGACATCGGCATCATTCAATTGAACGGCCATGGCGCAGTTGACCGTGTAGCCTACATCCGTAGCGAAGTAAAAAGCGCAGCAATCGACCGGGACCCAGTGGCGTAAGCGTAGCCCCACCACCCTCTTGACCCGCCGGGCCGACTTTCGCCGCCGTCATACTGATCGACGCCCGCTCATGCACGCTCTTGCCCCACTCGCCACCCACCCTGATCGCTGAAGTTGAAGTTTGCGCCTTTCCCGCAAGGGCCTCAGCCCACCCACCCACCGGCCGCCTGACGCAGCGCCGCCCAGGCACTTTGCCCCGCCCGAACGAAGTGGCGTTGGTGCCCCAGCGCCAGCCCCAGCGCCCACAGGGCCATCAGCACATGGCCGCTGGCGATGAACACGGTGCTCAAGGGCCAGCCTGCTTGTTGCAGGTCCGTTTGTTGCCGGTGGGTCTCCACCCAGCTGCTGTGCACATGAAAACCCAGGCAGACGCCCAGCAGGGCCAGCGCCCAGAACGGCGCGGGGCTGGCGGCCGCCAGCACCAGGGCCGGGATCAGCAGGGCGATGGGCAGCACGTAAGGCGCCAGCAGCACCAGCCAGGATTGGCCGCTGGTCAACACATGGCCGCCCGCTTCGTCAGAGGCCACCAACTGATGCACCCGCAGGCCCAGGCTCCAGGCCACCAGGGTATGCGCCAGTTCGTGCTCCAGTGTCATCAGCAGCGACAGGCCCGACGCCCCGCGGCGGCTGCGCCAGGCCAGTGCGGCGGCAGTGCCATACACCGCCACCCCCAGGGCCAGGGGTTGCCACAGGTGCGGCCGGGTGGCCAGGGCGCGGAGGGCCTGGCCCAGCGGCAGCAGCGCGTGCCAGGCCAGCACGGCCAGCAGCAAGGCCAGCGGCCACCGCATGAGGTGCAGCACGCGGGCCATGGTCATGGGGCCCAGAGCGTGGCCAGCCAGAGGCCCAGCGGCCAGCCCATGGCCAGCGCCAGCAAGGCCGCCAGGGCATGGCGCCACCAGGCTGCGCCGGGGCGGGGTGGTGCCGTCGCTGCGTCGCGGGCATCGCCCACGGCCGGTGCCGGCGCCGGGGCAGGCGGGGCCGTGGCAGCGGGCGGCGCTGGTGACACTGCGGGCGTCGGGGCCGGCTGCACCACCTGGGTGGAGCCTTCGCCAAGGCCGGGGTGTGCAGGTTTGACGACGTGGGTCGCGTCGGGAGAATCGGCGCCCAGGTCCAGCAGCGGGGAGTTGGACTCGGGCGGCTGGCGCAGCGCCTCGGGCAGCTTGGGCTGGTAGGCATGCTCGCTGGACAGGGCGCGGCTCCCGCCCAGCGCGGCCTTCAGCGCGTCGGCGGCGTCCTCGAGCTTGGCGTAGCGATGGCTGGGTTCATCGGCACACAGGCGCCGCACCACGGCCGCAAGTGCCGGTGTCAGTGGGGCATCGGCTACCAGGTGGCGGTGAATGGCGTGCCCCACCGCGTACTGGATGGCCTTGTCGGCCTCGATGGTACCGGCATCCACCGCCCGCTGCACCTCCTGCGGTTCGCAGTAGGCCAGCCAGATGCGGTGCGTGACTTGCGCCTCGTCTTCCACGGCGGCGGTGGTGCCGGGCAGGGGTGCACTCGCGAGTTTGAGTTGTTCCAGGAAGCGCTGCTGGTCGCGCACCAGGCGGTGGCGCACCTCGGGGGCCAGTTGCAGGTTGTCCTTGGCGCCGATCCACACCGGCCGTCGCAGGGCACCACCCTGCAGCTTGGAGCCGGTCACCACGGTGTGGGCGTGGTCGATGGACACGGCGAGGCTGAGGTCCAGCTGCCCGCTGGGGCCCAGTGGCACCACGAGGTTGCGGTCCGACAGATCCAGCGGCACGGCGCCCAGATCTGCCAATGCCCTGGCCCGCATCAGGAAGCCGGCCCAGACCGACACGCGTTCATGCAAAGGCAGTTCAGGCCAGTCGCCCAGGTTGCGCGGGCCCAGCACCTGCAAGCTCAGCCCGGCGAAGCGGGTGATGAGCCATTCGGGGTGCTCAGGGTCTTCCACCAATTCGCACACCGGGGCCTGGTGCTCATTGAGCAGGCGCAGCACCTGGCGTTCGTTCTCCAGCAGATCGGCCACCTGCGGCCCCAGTTCGACCGAGAGCTGTTTGGCCACGCAAGGATGGCCGTCGCGTTCGATCCAGAAGAACTGCGTGTCGGGCCGGCCGGCGCGCACGCGGCGGCTGTGCATGAAGGGCTGCAAACCCGAGGGCTGGGGCGTGGCTGGGGCAGGGGGCTTTGGCATACTGGGTGTCCTTCGGCGTTACGCCGAATGATGCAGAAAAAATTCAGCTCAATTGCACTGACGAAACCAGCCACCGTTTCGTCAGGACCTGAACGGAATTCAATTCGGAACCGGGTGCCTGGGGGCCGAATGTCGGCGCTCCGCAGGTTGCGGTGCAGTGGGTTCCATTCTGATCGGCTGGGAGGATGACGGTGTTTCGTGGCAATCAAGCGGGGCTTGCTGGCGCCAACCGCCAGCGGTGGCTGGAGTGGTGCCTTGCATTGGGTCTGTTCGCTCTGAGTTGGGCGTGGCTGTTGGGGCAGAACGACCGGGTGTTCGAGCGTCAGGCCGTGCACTCGGTGGAACGCCTGGTGGCCGATACGGTGCCGGTGCCCTTGCCCAGACTCATGAAGATGCGCGAGCTGGCCGCGCTGTGCCAAGGCGGGCTGCCCGCCTGGACCGATTACTGGCCCGGCGCCACCAGCGAACGCCTGGGGAGCTGCCTGGCGGATCCAAAGTCGCTGGATCCGAATCGCGCGCCTGATTTGCTCAAGGCCTGGGGGGCCGACCTGCAATCGCGCATCGACGTGGCGCGCAAATGGGCCGATGCCTATGACCGAAGCTACGCGGAGCGCCGCCGTGTGCTGGAGGCTCAGCTTCGGCAAACGCAGGGTCTGCCGGTGGCGGCTGCGGCGCCGGCATCCGCCGCGCGGCCGGTGGCGCTGGACCCGTACAGTGGCGACGGCATCCTGCGCGAACCACGCCAGGGCGAAGCGGGGCGCTTGCTGCGGCAGCACGCCGACGCCACCCAGGCCTGGTTGGGCCGCCTGCTGGCTGACACCAGCCGGCCGGCCACCGAGCGGGCCGCCGAGGTCGGTTTGCTGATTGCCGGGAAGCAGGTGCAACGCGACTTCGGCGCATCGCCGCCGCGCGAATACCTCAACACCGACCTGCTCTCGCTGGCCGAACGGCTGGAATGGCAGCGGCGTGCGCAAGGCTATGTGAATGATGGGCTGAGCCTGGCCGCGATCGCCGGCTTGTCCCAGGGGGTGATGTTGGCCTCCTTGGTGCTGCTGGCGGCGGCGGCCTGGCTGCGCATGGCCTTGCTGCCGTGGGTGGGCGTGTCGGTGCTGCTCGGGCTGGGCTGCCTGTTGCTGGTGGACATGGGCCTGAGCGCCGACGCAGCCTTCCGCACGCTGGCGTTCCGTCAGTGGGAAGGCGTGCCCGTGCCTGGCACCGGCTGGCGCCTGTGGTGGCCGCTCGTGGTGGTGGCGCTTGTGCTGGTGCTGCTGCGGCATCCGCGCATCGGGCGTTCCGCCGCGGCCGCCTGGGCGGGCCGCCAGACCGACCGTTGGTGGGTGCGCTGGGGCTTCTCGGCGCGTTGGGGTTGGCTGCAAATGCTGCTGCTGCTGGGGCTGGGGCTGGGGGCCCTGGCGGTGCCCGGGTTCGCCGCGGCCAAGAGCGAGGTGATCATTGCGCTGGGCTGCCTGGGGCTGGCCACCTTTGTGGCGCGCGAAGCGGCCCTGGGCAATGCGGGCGGCAGCTTCTGGCCCCAGGCGGCGTTTCGCCGGTGGCTCAGGCGTGAGCTGGCGCTGCGGCGCGGCGAGCTGAAGGCCGACGAGGTCCGCCCCGACCGCCAGCGCGTGGCCCAGGTGGGCGCCACACTGGCCGTGGTGCTGGGTGCGATGGCGGCGGCCATCGGCGGCTCGATCGCCCGGGGCGACCTGGGGCATGCGCTGGTGGCCGTGGGCATGGCGGGCGTGTTCATGTGGCTGGTGTCGGGGCGGGGTTTGCGCGCGGCCCTGCTGTGCCTTGCCGCGCCGGCACTGGCTTTGCTGGCCTACATCTACGTCAGTCACAGCCTGCCCGGTTGGCTGATGTCGGTGGTGCGGGCTGTCCTGCCCTATCACGCCCAGGAGCGGTTCATCGGCATGGTGGACCCGCTGAGCGTGACGGCCTCGGACATGGCGCGTGTGCGCTGGCTGATGGACAGCGCCGGCCTGACCGGCTGGGGTGCCGGCTGGGTGCCCTGGGGCGGCCTGGGCGATGTGCGCCTGGCCGATGGCGTGCCGCTGCAGGGGCCGAGCGACTATGTGCCGGCGCTGCTGGTGGCGCAGTGGGGCGCCGTGCCCGGTGCCTTGGTGATGCTGGCCGTGCTGGTGCTGTTTGTGGGCGCCGCGGTGGTGGCGGGGCGCACGGCGCTGGCGCAGGGCGTGAGCCCGGCCGCGCGCCTGTTGTCGGCGCTGGGCCTGTTCGGCTGCGTGCTGATGGCTTTCAAGGTGGTGTTGTCGCTGGGCGGCGTGACGGGTGTGCTGCCGCTCACCGGTTTGCCGGTGGCGCTGGTGGGCTATGGGCCGGTCAGCACCCTGTTCGGCCTGTTGTACCTGACCCTGGCTTTGGGCACGCGGCATCACCGCCTGTCCACCGGCGTGCACCTGCGCAAGAGTGCTCCTTTGCAGGGTGAACTGGCTCGCCGGGGCCGGGCCCTGGTGGGTGTGTCGGCGGTGGTCTTGCTGGTGCTGACGCTGGGCGCTGTGGCGCGCATGAATGCGCCGCTGTCGAAGGGCCACGCCGCCACGGCCTGTGCCGTGGGGCGCCAGCAGGCGCCGGAGGGCCCCCCCGACCGCTTGCTGGATCCGGCACGCGCCGCCGCAGCCGCCGAGGCCGCTGCAGCCCGGTACGCGGCCCTGCGCAATGCACAGCCGCATTGCGCTGCCTCGGCCTACCGCATGACGCAGGCCTTGGTCAGCAGCGTGGAGCATCTGCCGCAGGCAACTGCGGCGCCTGTTGCGGCTGCAGCGGCGTCGGCCGCTCCAGCGGCAGCCAGCGGGGCGGAGGGGCAGACGGCCTCCGATGCGGCGGGCGACGACACTGATGGGGCCGAAGTCGATGCCGGGGAGGGCTTGCTGGTGGCGGCGGGCCTGGCCGATGCGACCGGGGCGAACGCCGGTCGGGTGTTTGCCGCCAACCGCAGCGAGGTGGCGGTTTGCCCGCAGATGAGCGCCGTGGTCCGGGCTTGGAACGACCGGCTGGCCGAGATGCAAACCCAGGGTGCAAGCCATGTGAAGCTGCTGTCGGCCCAAAGCCTGTGGACGCAGATGCAGTGGCAGGGCGTGGCCTGGGACAGCGCCAGCCTGTGCCGCCACCGCGCGCGGGAACTGGGGCTGCTGCTGCAGAGTGCGCTGCCGCGTTCGCTGGAGGCCGGCGGCCGCCCGGTGCGCGGTGAAACCGCCCGTTTCGCCAGCTTCTTCAGCCCGCAAGCCAGCAAGGCGGTGACGCCTGCCGACTTCGAAACCCCCAATGCCTGGCGCGGGCTGCCGGGTTGTGTGGTGCCTGTTGCCAGCCTGGCGGCAGGCCGCAGCGAGCGGCGCTGCACGGTGGAAGACCGCGCTTCCCGGCGCGTGCCAGTGGTTCCCGCAGTGGCAGCGGCTGGCACTTCCGCTGCGGCGCCGGTGCCGGCGGCGGCAGCCTCCGGCCCGGCGCAGGCCAGCCAGCCGATCGAAACCGCCACGCTCAACAACTTCTGGTCACAACAGGTGCTCGGCTGGCGGCTGTCGCGGGCGAAGTCCTACACCGATGAGGGTTTGCGCTTTGAATGGCGCGGGCATGGTCTGCAGGCCGGCCCGGTGCTGGGCCTGACCCTGGAGCCCAAGCTTCAGGATCTGGCTCAGCGCGTGGTGGAGTGCTACACCGGCCAGCGCCGCGGCCCCAGCGAGTGCGCCGGGGTGCTGCCGGCCAATGCCGCGCATGCTGCCACCTACTTCGGTGTGCAGGCGCCCGCCCAGGCCCCCGCCCGCATGCGGGCCGGGGCCATGGGCCTGGTGCTGGCCGAAGTGGACAGCGGCCGCGTGGTGGCCTTTGCCAATTCCATCAGCGACTGTTCGTTGAATGCACTGGCCACCGACCAACCGGAAAGCCGCAGCAGCGAGAAGCGCAAGGTCATCGGCAACATCAACACCGCGGCCAAGGACGCGCCCTGGTGCGCACCCTGGCCCGACCGCACGGCGGATTACCTGGCGCTGCAGGCACCGGCCCTGTGGCTGGTGCCGCCGGGCAGTTCGATGAAGCCGCTGGTGGTGATGTCCGGCGTGGCGCACGGCCTCATCAAGCCGAGTGATCGTGACCGCTGGCGCTCCATCCTGGCGCAGTCGCACGACTGGAATGCCAAGACGCAGAACAACATCAAGGAGGTGGCCGTCAGCGCCGTGACCACCTACCGCGATGTGCTGCGCGAGGCCGGCTTCGACCTGCAGCCGCCACCTGCCTTCCGCGACCGCCCGCGGCCCCATGAGCTGCTGTGGGGCGACCCAGCGGGGCTGGGGCCGGCCGGCACCCCGCGCTACGGCGCCAGCCTGACCCAGCACACCCAGCTGATCGGCCACCGCTTGACGGTGAACCAGGCCTTGGTCGATTGGCGCCCGCCGCAGAACCTGCCCTGGCCCCAGTTTCTGTCCATGTGGAACGACAAGCAGAAGAAGCTGCCTTACGCCGCCCAGGTGCAACGTTATGGCCAGGCGGCGCTGGGCGAATACCCCTTTGCGCAGGCGGTGGCCAACGCGTCCATTGGCGGTGGGGACATCCGGGTCAGTGCCATGGGTCTGGTGGAGGTGTGGCGGGGCATCGATCTGCGTGCACGGCAACAAGACCAGAAGGCCGCCCTGCATCTGCTGGAGGCTCCCGGCACGGCCGTGCCTCGTTTGCCGCTGAAGCTGGCCACCCCGGCAGCGGCTGAACTGGCGATGTACGCCACAGGCGCCGTCACCAAGCCCGGGGGCACCGCCCACGGGGCCTGCAACCGGGTGTTCGGCGATTGCCGCGGCGGCCCCGGCGCAGGCGCACTCAATGGCAAGACCGGCACCAGCGACTTCACCCAGGCCAACACCGCCTTGGTGAAGCCGGGCCTGGACCTGCCGGCCAAGCTGTTTGGTGGTGTGTTTGAAGTGGGCGGCAAGCGTTATGCCGTGGCGGCGGTGGGCCTGCGCGTGCGCACGGGCCAGCTGCTGGACGACTCCTCCGCCCCGGCCGAGGCGGCACTCACGCTGCAGCGCGAAATGCTGCGGGCTGCAGCACCGGCCCAGCGCTGACACACACCGTTGAAACGCGTCTAGCCTCCTGTCTGAAACCCATGCGCCCGGATCCCCATGACCACGCCTCAACGCCCTGAACTCGAACCCGTGGAGCAACTGCTGCAGGGGCGAGACGCCACGCTCGACGCCGCTCTGGCATGGCTGCACCGCCACCTGCAGGGCGACGATGCGGCCCGGCTGCGCCGCATCGAGCTGCGGTATGCGCCGCAATGCCGCCCGCCGATCGACCGTCCGGTCGCGCAGGCCCGCGTGCTGGAGTTGTGCGGCCAGAAGGGCTTGGTGGGTGTGCAAGTGTCCGTGCGCACGCATGAGTTGCCGCTGGACAATGACCTGGGCCACCTGCGCCTGCGCCTGATGCTGGAGCCCCAGGCGCAGAAGGAGGGTGGGGGCGCGTTCTGGCGCCGCTGGCTCGGCAAGCTGCGCGCCCAGGTACTGGGCCTCGACGACGACGAACTGGGCGGCACGGGCGAAGCGACGCAGCCCCTGCGGCAAGCGATCGAAACCCTGCAACGCGGGTTGGACGAGGCCGTGCAGCAGCACCAGGCGGCTGGGCGCCCCCCGACGGTGCAGGGGCTGCACCTGGTCGTGTTTTCGGAGGAGGTGCACCGCAGCCTGGCGCCACGCATGCCGCCGGCCGACACCCACAACGCCACGCTGTGGCTGGGCCGCGAGTTGCTGGAGCGTGGCGTGCAGCCCGATGCGCAGTGGCAGGTGCGTTATGAGTATCGCCCGCCGCTGTCTGACAGCACCAACGTGGTGAGTGATGGCGCCTTGAGCGTTCGCCTGCTGTTGGCGGGTGATGTGGTGCCGGCCCCAACGCCGGTGCCGCCAACGCCTGAACCGGCGGACACCCCGGTGCCCGTTGGCAACGGTGAGACGCCGCTGCCGATGGGTGACAGCGACGCCGACGCGCCTGCGCTGCAGGTGCTGCTGCGCGTGCTGGGCACCTGGCAGGCCGGGGCGCTGCAGCCGCTGCCCCAGCCGTTTGAAGCCAGCCTGGGCGGCCTGCCGACGCAGTTTTCGCGCAGCATGCTGGAGGTGGTGGGTTTCACCGCCACGCCCCACGCCGCACTGGCCGGCGCCGCCAGCAACAGCACGCCGCTGGGCTTTGCGGCCGACGGGCAGGGTGGCGTCAAGCTGCACACCGCCGCTCGGCCGGGAGGGCTGCCGATGTACCACTTCGTGGCAGATGGGAAGCCCTGCCTGGGCGAGCACGCGCTCACGGGGCCGGTTCAGTTGGTGGTCAATGGGCCTGCGCGCTTGCAGAACGGGCTTTGGCCGCTGGTCATCGAAGTGTTGCCCAGGGGCGGTGGGGTGGCTTGAGTCCACCATCCATTCCAGTCAAGCCTGAGGAAGCGACGATGTTTGGGTTCAATTCTGCGGCTCGCGAAGCCGCGCTCGGTCAAGCGAATGGAGCCCTCGTGGGATGGGGTCACCCGGCCCAGCCCCGCAAGCGGGGCCTCGCGGCAGCGTTGGGCCTGGGGTGGTGGTGGGTGGCCATGCTGCTGCAGCCAGCAGCAGCGGCCGAACCGCCCACCGCCCCCCAACTGCGCATTGAAGCCGGCATGCACACGGCGGTGATCAAGCGCATCGCCACCGATGCCCAGGGACGCTGGGCGGTGACTGCCAGCGACGACAAGACCGCCCGCGTGTGGGATGTGGCCACTGGCCGGCTGCTGCAGGTGCTGCGCCCGCCGCTTGGCGAGGGCAACGAGGGCATGCTCTACGCCGTGGCCCTGTCGCCCGACGGGGCGGTGGTGGCTGCGGCGGGGTGGACCAAACTGGGTTCTGAGACCGGCAACACCGTCTACCTCTTCAACCGCAGCACCGGCCAGTTGCTGCGCCGCTTGGGCGGCCTTCCCAATGCCATCCTGCACCTGGCTTTCAGCCCTGACGGCCGCTGGCTGGCGGCCACCCTGGGCAGTGGCGGCCTGCGCGTCTGGCGCTGGGCCGACGGCAGCGCGCCGCTGGTGGACAGCGACTACCAGGACCAGAGCTACGCCGCCAGCTTCGCCCCCGCCGAAGCCGGGAGCAGCGGCAACCGCAACGCCGGCCCCCTGCTGCTGGCCACCAGCAGCGACGACGGCCAATTGCGCCTGTACCGCCTGGCCGCGGATGCCGCCGCCGGCAGCGCCCTGAAGCCGGCCCACACCCTGGCCGCCCCCGGCGGCAAGCGGCCCTTCCCCCTGGCCTTCTCGCCCGACGGCCGGCAACTGGCTGTGGGCTATGACGACAACACCCGGGTAGACGTGATGGCCGTCGCACCAGGACCCGACGGCCAGCCGCGCCTGGCCCTGGCCCACACCCCCAGCAGCGCCGGGGTGGACAACGGCAACCTCGGAAGCGTGGCCTTCAGCGCCGACGGCCAGACCCTGGCGGCTGGCGGGGTGTGGAATGTGAACGGCCGCTACCCCCTGCGCCTGTGGCCCAAGGCCGGCCGCGGCCAGCCGCGGGATGTGCCCGCCGCCAACAACACGCTGATGAGCCTGGCCCCGCTGCCGGACACCGCCGGTGGCGGCTGGCTGGTG
>CAZAIR010000064.1:0-12561 GCA_964485225.1 uncultured Burkholderiaceae bacterium | reverse complement strand
TGCTGGCCGAGACGCTGATCGAGCGCGGCCTGCGCATCGTCAGCGGCCGCACCGAAAGCCACGTGATGCTGGTCGACCTGCGCCCGAAGGGCATCACCGGCAAAGCGGCTGAAGCCTTGCTGGGTGAAGCCCACATGACCTGCAACAAGAACAGCATCCCCAACGACCCCGAAAAACCGATGGTGACCAGCGGCATCCGCCTCGGCACCCCGGCGCTGACCACCCGCGGCTTCAAGGAAGCCGAAACCCGTGCCACGGCCGACTTGATCGCCGACGTGCTCGACGCCCCGAACGATGCCGCCGTGCTGGCTCGGGTGCGGGAGCAGGTCGGCGTGCTGACCAAGGCCTTCCCGGTCTACGGCTGAAGCTCACGGTATGCGCTGCCCGTTTTGCGCCCACGCCGAGACCCAGGTCGCGGAGACCCGCGAGTCTGACGAAGGCGACGTGGTGCGCAGGCGGCGGCGCTGCCTTGGATGCGAGCGCCGTTTCACCACCTACGAGCGCGCTGAAATTGCGCTGCCGATGGTCATCAAAAAGGACGGCACGCGCAGCGACTTCGACATGGCCAAGCCACGCGCCTCCATGATGCTGGCGCTGCGCAAGCGACCCGTCAGCACCGAGCAGGTGGACGCTGCGCTCGAGCGCATACAAGAGCAAATGCTGGCGCAGGGTGAGCGCGAAGTGGCCTCCAGCCGCATCGGCGAATGGGTGATGCGCGAACTCAAGCGCATCGACAAAGTGGCGTACGTGCGCTTTGCGTCGGTCTACCGCAGCTTTGAGGACATCGACGAGTTCCGCAAGCTGATCAAAGACATCTGATCGTCCCCCGATCCCCCTTTCGGGGGTCAAGACAAACGAAGACCCGCTTCCTAGAGTGCGTGCATTCGCTCACGCAATGCACGGAGGCAGCATGGTCCAGTCCCCACATCGCCGAAACCAACTGGGTGTCAGTTTGGTCGAAAGCATGGTGTGCTTGGGCATTGCCGGCGTCTTGCTGGCGGCCAGCCTGCCTAGCAGCGCCAAGCTGATCGAACGCCAGCGCAAGGAGGGGGAAGCCAGTCGGTTCGTCACCGACTTCCACCACGCCCGTCTGCATGCCCTGGGTAACCGTGCTGCGGTGCATGTGCGCTTTGCCGAGCACCCGGCCGGCACTTGCTACACCATGCACCAAGGCGCCAAAGACGCCTGCACCTGCGCCCCCAGCGGCGCACCGGTGTGCCAAGCGAACGGGCAGCTCATGGCCCACGAGTGGCTGCCCAGCGCCCTGGGTGTGAAGCTGCAGGCCAACGTCAGCCGCATGACGCTCAACCCCGGCACCATGACCGTGACGCCCACCGGCACCGTCCGCCTGCTGAATGCGCAAGGCCAGGGCAGCGCCCATGTGGTGGCCATCACCGGCCGGCTGCGCACCGTGGTGCTGCCATGAAGCGGAGTACCCAAACCGGCTTCACCTTGGTGGAGATGGCTGTGAGCTGTGCCATTGCGGGCATCTTGAGTGCCGTTGCCCTGCCCTCGTACACAGCGCAAGTGCAAAAGGCGCAGCGTGCCGACGCCCTCACCGGTCTGGCGCTGGTGCAGCACGCGCAGGAGCGCTACCGGAGCCTGCACCCAGCCTACGCCAGCAATTTGGCTGATTTGGGCTTGGACAGCACCGCCGCCGGCGCGCGCTACACCCTGAGCTTGGACAGCAGCAGCGCGGTGGGCTACACCGTTCGTGCAACGCGCAAGGCCCTGAAAGACCCGAACTGCGCGACGCTGCAGGTGACGGTGCTTCGCAGCGTGAACACCCGCAGCGCCAGCAGCGCGCAAGGCTTGGACACCAGCAGCAGCTGTTTCCCGCGATGAAGCGCCAGCACGGATTCACCTTGGTCGAGCTGTTGATCGGCCTCACCATTGGGCTGCTGATGGTGGCGGCCGCCTCGACGCTGATGCTCAGCCAGCTGAAAGACCACCAACGCCTGCGCCTGGAAACCCAGGCGCAGCAAGAAATGCGAGCCATAGGGGAACTGCTGCGCCGCGAACTGAGTCAAGCTGGCGCCTGGGCCGAGCCCGAGCGTGGCCTGTGGCAATCCGGCGCACCGATGGCCAACCCTTACACGCTGATCAGTCTGGCACCCTCGGGCAGCAGCCTGCAGTTCACTACCAGCCAAGCGGCGCTGGAAGGCAGTGGCGAAAACAGCCAAGCTGACGCGGTCGACACCAAGGCTTTCCGCTTGAAGGGTCAGGTTCTGGAGTTCATGACCGATGGAGGCAGCTACCAACCCCTGAACGACCCCAACAGCCTGGCCATCACGGGCTTCCAAGTCAGCGTCCAGGACGTTCCGCATAGCGAAGAGGCCTTGTGCCCGCAGCCATGCAAAGGTCTGACCGAATGCCCACCCACCGTCACCACCCGCCGCGCACGTGTGCAGCTGGCAGGCCACGCAGCGGCTGACCCGCAGGTGCAACTCGCACTTGATTTCCACACCCGCATCCGCGCCGGCCTGCGCAGCGGCCAATGCCGCGCCTGAGGCCAGCGTCGCGCGGCGCCGCCACCCTGTTTGTGGTGATCGTGCTGTTCTTCGTCATGGCGCTGGTGGCTGCCTACGCGAGTCGCAACCTGGTGGTGGAGCAGCGCGTGGCCAACGCCGTGTTGGACGCTACGCTGGCGCAGGAAGCAGCGCAGTTTGGGCTCGACCAAACGCTGGCGCTGCTCAATGCCGATGCCTTGGACGCGCAATGCCGGCCGGCCGCCACGGGCCATAA
The DNA here is from genome assembly GCA_964485225.1 of uncultured Burkholderiaceae bacterium. Taxonomy (GTDB): domain Bacteria; phylum Pseudomonadota; class Gammaproteobacteria; order Burkholderiales; family Burkholderiaceae_C; genus Inhella. The sequence goes on along the minus strand of CAZAIR010000064.1, from coordinate 9,816 downwards.
CAGCCTGCGGGAGCGCTGGCTGACAGTCGATGCGCAGGGTTACATCACCCCTCAATGGCAGGAGCCCAACCGCCGTCCGTTGGCCTGCGACCGAACGGTGAGCGGCAATTGGGTCTGCCAATGCCCCAACCATCACCAGCCTAATCTGCTGAGCCCTGGCCCAGACAAGGTCTGGTCGGTGCGCGTGGGCCTGTCCCCTGCCCTGAAGGTCCCGGGCGCGATAGGGCTGGTGGCCGATGGATGCGCCCAGGCCAGTGGCGCCTGCGGAATCGGCTTCCATGCCCAGGACGCCAACAGCACACAGCATGTGGACGCCCCGCGCTCGATGTATGCCGCGTTGCTCCCGGCGCTCAGCCAAGCACCGGCCGCGCCGCTCACAGCACTGGGCCAAGTCGACCTGGGCAGCGGCCTGCGGGTGGTGCATAGCCAACACGCTACCGCGGTGCGAAGTGGGGAAGCCATCATTGGCAGCAGCGCCCAAGTGCAAGGCGCAGCCGGCGCCCTTGAGCCGCCGACGGTCGTCGACCCCGCGCTGACCGCCTTGCCCCCGGAAGCCCTGTTGCGCCGCACCTTCGGGATGGCCACCAGCCAGCTGTCCCGTCATGCCGCCCTACGCACCGTGGCCTGTAGCGGCGCTTGCCAGCCGCAACTCAGCGCTTTGGTCGAAGGTGGGGCGCAGTTTGTTCGCATCGAGGGCGACGCGGTTCTGGACCAGGCGGGCAAGTTGGGCAGCACCGAGAGGCCTTTGCTGGTGCTCATCGACGGCGATTTGCAGCTCCAAGGCGAGCTGGATGTGCACGGCCTACTGGTCGTGCGCGGCAACGCCAGCCTGGACGCGCCGGCGCAGATTCACGGCGCACTCGTCGCTGGCGGCGACGTACAGGGCACTGCCGGTGCTGCGGTGCTCTGGAACAACAAGGTGCTGCAGCGCCTGCAAACGCAGGTCGGCAGCTTCGTCAAGCTCAGCGGCGGTGAATGGAGCCCTCGGTGAATCAGCAGCAATCAGGCACCAGTTTGGTGGAGGCTTTGGTCGCGCTCCTGGTGATGGCGCTGGGCATGCTCGCTGTGCTGGGATTGCAAGGTCACCTGCGCGCCAGCGGCGAGCAAGCCAAGCAACGCGGTGCAGCGGGCCGCTTGCTGGTGGACGAGATGGAGCGCCTTCGCAGCGCCGACATGCCGACCCGCACACCCAGCCTGCCTGCTGACGCCCTGGCTTTTGACGAAATCGTTTCGGCCACGCGAACCGTGAACAGCGCCCAAACCAGCTTCACCCTCACCCGCACCGTGCAGCCTGCAGGCCCCACCGCGGTATCGGTGCTGCTGGAAGTCCGGTGGGAAGACCGGCAGCACGACGGCGCCGAAGCCCACAAACTGACCTGGCGCACGCTGCTGCCGCGGCCCGATGCAGCATTGCAAGCCAGCCTGGCAACCGGCCCAGCGGGCGGCGCCCGTATCGCCTTGCCGAGCGGTGTGCATCCCGCGCTGCCACCGCAGGCCGTGCCGCTGGATGGCGAGCACAGCGCGTTCAAGCCACTAGAGAGCGGGGGGATCGCTTGGATCCTTCACAACGCCAGCGCGCGGATCACCCACAGTTGCAGCACCACCCAACCCAGCAACGCGCTCAAGACCATCGATATCGCCGACTGCACGCCCTTGCCCATCGCCGCCTGGTTGCTCAGCGGCCACGTGCACACCAGCTTGAGCCAACCGGCTGACGCAGCCCATCCCACCGACAGCGCGCCCGCCTTCGGGGTGAAGCTGACGTTGAGCAGCTCACCCCATCTCACCCCGCCCCTCTGCGTCGTCGACGCCGAACGCAACAAGGCCAAAGGACTCAAGGCCGTGGACTACCACTGCGCCGTCGTGCCGCGCAGCCCCACCAACCAAGATACCCGCCCCTATTGGAGTGGCGAACTCCAACTCACCGGCCTGCACCTGGCCACAGGCGGTCTGCGTGTGTGCCGGTACAGCGCCGACCACGATGGCGACGGCAGCATCGGTAACGCCGAACACCCGGCGCAGTACCAGCAGGTCGTGGGGCCACTGATCCAGCAGAACCATCTGCTCGTCCGCTTCGAGGAACAGTGCCCATCGCTAGCCCCAGCGACCGTGCTCCACCAACCCTAGACTGCAGGCATGCCTGCTGCGCCTGAACCCCTACTCGGCACCCCCCTCTCCCCCGAACAGGCCATGCGCCTGGCGCTGCAATGGTCCGAACAGGCCATCGGCCTGTCCGACCCCAACCCCCGGGTGGGCTGCGTGTTGTTGAGCCCGCAAGGCGGGTTCATGGCCGCCGGTCACACCCAAGCAGCGGGCCAAGCCCACGCCGAGGTGATGGCGTTGCGAGCGGCCCAGCGCCGCGGGCTGGATGTGCGGGGCGCAATCGCGGTGGTCACCCTCGAACCATGCAACCACATGGGCCGCACACCGCCATGCACGGAAGCGCTGGTGGCAGCAGGGCTTTCCAAGGTCATCGTGGCGGTCCAAGACCCCAACCCTGCTGTGTCAGGTCGGGGCCTAGCGCGCTTGCGGGCCGCCGGCATCGGCGTTGAAGTTGGCCTTCTGGCCGCCGAAGCTGAGGCCGTGAACCCTGGCTTCTTCCGGCGCATGCGCACCGGTCGACCCTTTGTTCGGATGAAACTGGCCAGCAGCTTGGACGGCTTTGGTGCCCACCCGAACGGCCACAGCCAGTGGATCACTGGACCTGCCGCACGGCTGGACGGGCAGCGCTGGCGCCGCCGCGCTGGTGCTGTGGTCACCGGCATCGGCACCGCATTGGCCGACAACCCGCGCCTGGACGTGCGCGACGTGCCCACCCACACACAGCCCCTGCGCGTGGTGCTCGACACCCACGCCCACCTGCCCGCGGGTGCCAAGCTGCTCGCAGCACCCGGTCAAGCCCTGGTCATCCACGGTCCGGACGCCAGCACCACCCTGCCCAGCTGGATGGCGCCTGTGAACAGCAAAGGCCGGCTGAACCTGCAAGCAGTTCTCACGCACCTGGGCAGTCTGGATGTCAATGAAGTGCACATCGAAGCTGGGGGCACGCTCAGTGGCGCTTTCTTGGCCGAGGGCTTGGTGGACGAGTTGCTGATGTACATCGCACCCCGCATGCTCGGTCAAGGCCGCCCCTTGGCGCCGCTGTCACGCCCCACCCCACTCGATGACGTTCACCGCTGGCGCTGGCTGGAATGCACACCGATAGAGGGTGATCTCAGGTTGAGGTTGGCCAAGCCAGGGTAATCCCCTGCCACAATCCCGGCACTATGCCGATGTCCCCTGTGCCCGAACTGGTGGCCGACCTGGCCGCTGGCCGTATGGTTGTGCTGATTGACGATGAAGACCGCGAGAACGAGGGCGACCTGGTTCTTGCTGCTGATCACGTCACCCCAGAAGCCATCAACTTCATGGCCCGCTATGGTCGCGGACTCATCTGCCTGACCTTGACACGGGATCGCTGCGAGCGGCTGCAACTACCGCCCATGGCCACCCGCAATGGGACCAAGCACGGCACCGCCTTCACGGTGTCGATCGAGGCCGCTGAGGGCGTGACCACAGGCATCAGCGCAGCCGACCGGGCCCGCACCGTGCAAGCCGCGGTCGCCCGAGACGCTCAACCGGTGGACCTGGTGCAACCCGGCCACATCTTCCCGCTGCAGGCGCAGGACGGCGGCGTGCTGATGCGCGCCGGCCATACCGAAGCTGGTTGCGACTTAGCCCGCATGGCTGGCTGCAGCCCCGCCGGGGTGATTTGCGAGATCATGAATGACGACGGCACCATGGCCCGCTTGCCGGACCTGGAGGTGTTCGCCGCCGAGCACGGGCTCAAGATTGGCACCATCGCCGACCTGATCGAGTACCGCAGCCGCAACGAAAGCCTGATTGAAGAACGCGGCCAGCGCACCATCGCCACGCGCCATGGCGACTTCGAAGCCACCCTGTTTGCCGACCGCACTGGCGCACAGCACCTGGCCTTGCGCCGCGGCAGCTGGACGCCGAACGACACCGTGCTGGTGCGTGTGCACGAACCGCTGTCGGTGTTTGACCTGCTCGAAAGCGGCACCTGTGGCCACAGCTGGCGCTTGGACGCGGCACTGGGCGCTCTGGCCGCCGCACCCGCTGGCGTTGCCGTGTTGCTCAACATTGGCGACGCCGCCGATGACATTCCCACCCGTTTCAGCGGCGCCTCGCGCGGCGTGCCGCGCGGCAACATGGACCTTCGCACGTACGGCGTAGGCGCCCAAATCTTGCGGCACTTGGGCGTGCAGAAGATGAAGTTGCTCGGCAGTCCGCGCCGCATGCCCAGCATGGTGGGCTACAACTTGGAAGTCACCGGTTTTGTGCCGTTCAACGGAGTGACCGATGCAGCACGCTGACCAAGGTCGTGCCAAGGCACTCGACGGTAAGGGCTTGCGTGTTGCCCTCGTACGGGCGCGTTTCAACGACGCCATCACCAGTGCCCTGCAGGCCGCCTGCGAAGCCGAACTGGCCCGACTGGGCGCTACCGTGGTGGCGCGGATCGAAGTGGGCGGCGCCCTGGAAGTGCCCCTGGCTCTGAAGGCTTTGGCACGGCGCGGTGGCCTGGATGCGATGGTGGCCGTGGGCTGCATCATCCGCGGGGAGACCTACCACTTCGAACTGGTGGCGAACGAAAGCGGCGCCGGCGTGAGCCGCGTTGGCTTGGACGCCGAACTGCCTATCGCCAACGTGATCTTGACCGTCGAAAACGAAGCCCAGGCATGGGCCCGTATTGACAAGGGCCGTGACGGCGCCCAAGTGGCTGTTGAGATGGCTCAATTGCTGAAGTTCCTGCGCACGGAGACGCCTGCTTGACCGCCCCCCGAACATCCAATCGATCTGCCCGCCGGCAGTCCCGCCAAGTCGCGCTGCAAGGCATCTACCAGTGGCTGTTGTCCGGCGAAGACGCGGGCGTGATTGACGCGCACCTGCGTGAGCAGCCCACCTATGCAAAGTGCGATCAAGCCCATCTGGACTTGTTGCTGCACGGTTGCATCCGCGACGCTGCGGTACTGGACGGCTTCTTGGCCAGCCATGTGGACAGACCCACCAAAGAGTTGTCGCCCATCGAGCACGCGGTGCTGATGCTCGGCGCGTTCGAGCTGCAGAACTGCGTTGACGTGCCCTACAAAGTGGTGATCAACGAAGGCGTTGAACTGGCCAAAACCTTTGGCGGCACCGATGGTCACAAGTATGTGAACGGCGTACTCGACCGCGTGGCCGCCCAGTTGCGCAAACTGGAAGTGCAGGCCGCGCGCGCGCAGTGAAGCCGGCTGCGTTCCTGTGGCCTACACGGGTGTACTGGGAAGACACTGATGCAGGGGGCGTTGTTTATTACGCCAACTACCTCAAATACCTGGAGCGCTGCCGATCCGAGTGGCTTCGGGGCCTGGGCGTACACCAAGAGGCCTTGCGCCTAACTGGGCAGTTGTTCGTCGTCAGCCATGTGGAAGCCAGCTACCTGAAGCCGGCCCGCTTGGACGATGCCTTGACGGTGAGCGTGTCGGTGGCGGAAGCGCGGCCCGCCAGCTTGGTGTTTGCCCAGAGCATTTGGCGTGGTGATGAAGAGTTGTTGAGGGCGCGCGTGCGCGCCGCTTGTGTGGATGCAGCGCAGTTCAGGCCGCGCCGCATCGATCCCGATTTGATCCAACGGTTGACGGCATGAACCAAGACCTGTCCATCTTCGCCCTGGTGGCCCAAGCCAGCCTCATCGTTCAATTGGTGATGGCGGCCCTGCTCTTCGTTTCGATCGCGAGCTGGAGCGTGATCGTGAGCAAGCTGATCGCCCTGTCTCGGGTCCGTACAGCGAACGACGCCTTCGAGACCGAGTTCTGGAGCGGCAAGAACCTCAACGACCTTTACCAGGGCGTTAGCAACAAGACACCTGAAGCCCCCTTGGCGCGCATTTTTGCGGCTGGCATGCGCGAGTTCCTGAAGCTGCGCGAGCGCCGGGTGACCGACCCAGGCGCGATGCTGGACGGGGCGCGCCGCGCCATGCGAGCCAGCTACCAACGCGAGTTGGACGTGCTGGAAGGCAACCTGTCGTTTTTGGCCTCGGTCGGTTCCGTCTCTCCCTATGTGGGCTTGTTCGGCACCGTGTGGGGGATCATGCATGCATTCGTAGGGTTGTCGAACCTGCAGCAGGTGACTCTGGCCACGGTGGCGCCCGGTATCGCGGAGGCCCTGGTGGCCACCGCCATCGGCCTGTTTGCGGCCATCCCGGCGGTGATTGCCTACAACCGCTTCGCGCGCCAAATCGACCGCAGCGCCATCACGCTGGAGAGCTTCATCGAAGAGTTCTCGAACATCCTGCAACGCAATGCCAGCCAGCCTGGCAGCGGTCACTGACATGCCGGGCGTAGCCGGTCGCGGCCGTGGCCGCCGCACCATGAGTGAGATGAACATGGTGCCTTTCATCGATGTGATGCTGGTGCTGCTGATCATTTTCATGGTCAGCGCGCCCATGATCACCACGGGCGTGGTGGACCTGCCGTCTGTCGGCAAAAGCAAGCAACAGCCCGAGAGCGTGTTGCAAGTGATCGTGGCCCAGGATGGCTCGCTCAAGTTCAAGCGCGACCGCGAGGAAGCCGAAGTGGTGCCACTCGAGCGCATCGCCGAGGTGGTGAAGGCCGCACAAGGCGGCAACGCGCAAACCCCTGTGGTGATCCAGGCCGACCGCCAAGTCAAGTACGACGCGGTGGTGCAGGTGATGGACAAGCTGCAGCAAGCCGGTGTGGCCCGTGTAGGCCTGGCTGTGAAGCAGGGCAGCCGGAGCTGAAGCCTTGAGCGCCACCCTGCCCTGGCGCCCCGCTGACCGCAGCCCTGGACAGGGGCGCGGCATGGTCGTTTCATTGGTCGCACATTTGCTGCTGGTGCTGGCCCTGAAGTACGGGGTGGACTGGCGCAGCAGCTCGGATGCGCCCGCGTTCGAAGCCGAACTCTGGGCCGTCGTGCCGCAGGCCGCAGCCCCGCGCGCCGAGGCTCCGCCGCCCCCCCCCGAGCCCGAACCGGCTCCAGCACCCAAACCACAGCCCCCTGAACCAACCGAAGCCCAGCCCGACACGCAAGCCCAACGTGACGCGGAGATCAAGCTCGAACGTCAGCGCCAAGCGCAGGAGCGTCAAGCCCGAGAGCGTGCTGAGCAGCGAGCCCGTGAACAGGCCAAGGCCAAGGCGGAGCGCGAGAGGCAGGCCCAGGACAAAGCCGCACGTGAGCGGGCAGAACGGCAAGAGCGAGACAAGGCACGCCTGGAACGCGAGCGCGCCGATGCCAAGCGTGAACAGCTGCGGCAAGACCAACTGCGCCGCATGATGGGGCAGGCCGGCGCCACCGGCGGTCCGCAGGCTACGGGCACAGCGCAGCAGTCGTCGGGGCCCAGCGCCAGCTACGCCGGCCGTATCAAGGCCCGCGTGAAGCCCAATATCACCTTGCTGGACCCGGTCAGCGGGAACCCATTGGCCGAGGTGGAAGTGCGCACCTCACCCGACGGCACCATCATCTCCAGCAAACTGGTGACCCGCAGCGGTGACCCGAACTGGGATGCCGCCGTGTTGCGCGCCGTCGAGAAGACCGAACGCCTGCCTCGCAATGAAGAAGGCCGTGTGCCGCCGGTGATCTTGTTGAGCTTCCGCCCGAACGACTGACCCTGCGTCCGGCCAGGCGAGCGCTCAAGCCACTTGCGCGGCCAGCAACCAGCCCCGTTGCCAAGCCATCGCCAAGCTGGCCGTCAGATCGTGGTCGGGGTGGTCAGCCCACACCGCCTCTAGCGCTGGGCCCAGGCGCTCCCCCTGCGCCAGCAGCTGCCACAGCGTGGCCTGGTCGTCCGGCACCCAACTCCAAGTCGGCTGCCACGCTTGCCGCCACACCGCCACTTGGGTGGGCTGAGCCACCTCTCCCCCCGGCGGTGCGCTTTGCGCTGCCAAGGCGGGTAAGGTCAACCAATCCAAAGTCGGATCGATGTCCAGCCTCAGCGCTTCGGGCGGATGGGACTGCAGCACCGCCCACAAACCGCCGTCGGGATCAGGGCCATCGGGCAAGCTGGTGGCGCGGTGCAACGCCCAGTCCAACTGCGCCAGTTCCGGCGGCAAGGCCTCCATGCCATCCAGTCCACGTAGAAAGGCTGCCATGAACTCGCCCCAGTCTGCAGCGTCGCCCACCTCAGGCGGGTGTGCACGGGCATAGGCCCACGCGAGCCCCGCAAACTGGGCCTCGCCCAGGTGCGCCAGAAGTTGAGGGTAGGCCTGCCCCAAGGCCCGCACGCTGAGGGCTTTCGCATGCTCTCGGTAGGCCGCAAAGCCGGCCTCGAGGCGCTGCCCGGGCAGCGGACGCAAGCCGGGAACCGCAAGACCCTCGTGCGGCTGCAGCGCCCAAATGGCGTGCAGCAGCCTGGCTTGGCGCTCGGCGCTCAAGCGACACCCACCGCACGGGCCTGCGCATCGGCCTGGGCTGCCTGGTCCAGCAACACATCGAGCTCAGGCACGTCAGTGTCCCATTCAATCAAAGCAGGCACGGCGCCCAAACGCGCCAGCGTGTGGCGGTGCAGCGCCCACACGGTGTCACTGACGCTGCTGCCGTGGTCGTCGATCGACAAGTCACCCACGGTGGCATGCCCTGCCAAGTGCAATTGCCCCACCGAGCCGGGTCGCAGGGCATCCACCCAGGCCTGGCACGCGCCCAAAGGGTCGGGCTCGCCCCGGTTCTTCGCGTTGACGACGAGGTTGTTCAAGTCAAGCAGCAAGCCACAGCCGGTGCTGCGGGTCAGCGCGTTGAAGAACTCAGGCTCGGCAATGTGGTCGGTGTCCCAAGCCAAATAGGCACTCAGGTTCTCCACCAGGATGGGCCTGCACAGGCGCTCTTGCACTTGGTTGACGTGGCGCTGCAGTGTTCGCAGGCTCTGATCGTCAAAGGCGATCGGCAGCAGGTCAAGCCCGTGGCGGCTGGGGTCTTTGCTGCGCGCGAAACAAGCGTGGTCTGACACGCGCAAGGGCTCGATTCGCTCCACCAGCGCCGCCAACTGAGCCAGGTGGCCGACATCCAGGCCGGCTTCAGAGCCCAGCCCCAACCCAACGCCATGCAAGCTAATGGGGTAGTGCGTGCGCGCGGCCTGCAACAGCGCCGGCAGCGCACCGCCCCTGGCAAAGAAGTTCTCGGCGTGGACTTCCAAAAAAGGTAACGCAGGCCGGCGCGCCAACAGCGATTGGTAATGCGGATGCCGCCAACCGATGCCGCAATGCACGCCGGTACCCTGGGTCACTTCTTCTTCAACTTTGCCTTGGCCTCTTCGGCCGACATGCCACCCTTGGCTTTGCACTCGCCTTTGGGCACGTACTTCCACTCATCGGGCGCGTTGTCCACCGTTGACTGCCCTGCACATGAATGCGTGCCGCTGAGATTGGCACAGTCGTTTTGGCCTGCTTTGGCGATGCCGTAGCACTTCTCCTTGGCATTTGCTTGCGCCATCACCGGTTGGGCCAAGCCCAGGGCCAAGATGGCCGAGACGGCAGCGAAGACGCGACGTTGCTGATCCATTTGCAAACTCCTAAGTTGATTGAGAGAGGTCGACCCACACTGAGTCGTGCAGCTGGCCCCATCCTTACAGTGCACCGGCCCAAGCCTTGCCGCGTCCCCTGCCCTTCCTGGACACAGCGCTCGCGACCCTGCGGCCCCAGCTGCCGGAGTTTGCCTTGCGCAGGCGGCTCCATCGTCACCGTTTGCAGCGCGTCGCTCGCCACCGAAGCGGAATGGGCCTACATCGACCGAAGAACGCCGAGTTGACCAGTGTGATCTTGCAGCACAGCC
>CAZAIR010000063.1:0-12634 GCA_964485225.1 uncultured Burkholderiaceae bacterium | reverse complement strand
ATGACCTAGGCACAGTAGGGTGTCGCCAATCCGATCGCCCGTCACCCAGCCCTTGGCACAGCAACCGCGCTCGCGGATGCGCCGCATGCTGCTGCGGCGTGATCGAGTCAGACCGACAGGGCGAGGGGCGCGGCTGCTGCGATCCATGGAATGGCTCCGGGCTGTGTGGCCGGCGATGCCAGCCGCCTTGACTCCATCGAGCCTGCCTCAGATCAACGGCGGCTGGTACGCGTCGTCACCCGAGCCCACGGTGCGCTGCGGCTGCGGCCAGCGGTGCTCGGGCGGCGGCTCGAGGGTGGGCGCCGGCGGGGCGTGCTGCGCCGTGCTCGCCACGGGCAGTAGCAGGGGCTCGGGCGGCGGCGCCAGCACCTCTTGGGCAGCCGGCGGGGCCGGGGGCGGCGTGCCGTCTTTGGCGAACCAGACATCGGCCATCGCGTGCTGGCTGCCATCGGCGCGGGTGAAGCTGGAGCGCAGACCGATCCAGTTGCCGTTATCGATGTCGTCGGTTTTGTCGGGCGTGGCGTCCAAGCGCACGATGCCCAGCTCGCCCAGGGTCTTGAGTTCACCGGCGTCGGTGCGGCCGTCGTGGTTGGCGTCCACCCACACGCGCAGCGCGTCGAAGCCGGCGTCTTGGGCGTCCACATCGCCGTCGCGGTCGGTGTCTTGCTCGGCCAGGGCGGCGTAGCCGTCGGTGGCGCGCTGGCCATCGGCCAAGCGGGTGCCGGAGCCGAACAGCTCGCGCCCGTCGTTGATCACGCCGTCGCCGTTGCGGTCGATGGCCAGCAGGCCATCGCCGCCCGCCACCCAGCCAAAGCGCGCGCTGCGGCCGTCGCCCAGCAGGTCGAACTCCACGCCAGCCGCCGCCGCCAGCGTGCGCACGCCGTCGCCGTCCAGGTCCAGCACCAAGGGCGTGGCCAGGAACAAGGCGTTGAGTTGCTCAGAGCTCAGTGCCGCCAGCGCCAGGCTGTTGAAGGACACGACTTGGTCCATGCGCATGCCGGCGATGTCGGCGGTGTCCAGGCCCGGCACTTGGTCCGCGGTGAGGCTGAAAACCTGCGCGGTGGTGAGGGCCGCCACTTGCGCGCCGGTCAGGGCCTGCACCGAATCGCTGCTGAGTGCGACGAAGTCAGCGGTCTCGATCGCCGCCACCTGGGCGGTGCCCAAGGCCTGCAGCTGACCAGCATCGAAGGCGGTGATCTCGTCGCTCTCCAGCGCGGCAATCTGTAGCGTGGTCAGGGCCCGCAGCTGCGCGGTGCTCAGGCCCAGCACCTGGTCGGAATCGAGTGCCACGATCTGCTCGCTGCCCAGGCCGCGCAGCGCGGCGGTGCTGAGGGCGCTCAAGCCCGCGCCGAGGCCGGGCAGATCGGCGCTGTCGATGCCGGCGACCTGCAGCGAGGTCAATGCGCCCAGCTGCAAGGTGCTGAGTGAAGCGAGCTGGTTCGCGTCCAGCGCGGCCAAGTCGTCGCTGCCCAGCACGCGGATCTGCGCGGTGTTCAGGGCTTGCAGGTCTTCGGCCTGCAAGCCGCCGATCTGGTCAGACCGCAGCGCGGCCACCTGCGCGGTGGTGAGCGCGGCGAACGCGGCGCTGCTGAGGGCGTTCAGGGTGTCGGTGGCCACCAGCGCTAACTGGTTGGGGCGCAGGGCCTGCACCTGGGCGGTGGTGAAGGCGCCAAGCTGATCGGCCGTCATGGCACTGAGCTGCTCGGAGCCCAGCGCGCGCACCACGGCGCTGCTGAAGGCGCGCACGTCGGCGGCGTCGATGGCGGCGAACTGCTCGCTGCTCAGGCTCAGCACCTGGGTGGAGCTGAGGGCGGCCACCTGATCGCTGGTGAGGGCGCGCACGGCGTCGGTGCTGAGGGCGTCGATCTGCGGCAGCAGCAAGGCGCGCACGGCAGCGGTGCTCAAGGCGGCCACCTCGCTGGTTTCCAGCGCGCCAATTTGCTCGCTGCTGAAGGCCCGCACCTGGGTTGAGCTGAGCACAGCGGCCTGTGCGCTGCTCAAGCCCGCCACCGACTCGGTGCTGAGCGCCAGCAGCTGGGCGGTGCCCAGGGCGCGCACGGCCCCGGTGGTAATGGCGCCCACGTCCTCGCTTTGCAGCCCCGCCATCTGCTGGGTGCTGAGCGAAGCGATCTGCGTGCTGCTGAAGGCGGCGAACTGCGCCGTGCCCAGTGCGTTGATGCCATCGCTGCCCATCTGGGCCAGTTGGAAGGTGGTGAGGCTTTGCACCTGTCGCGGCGTGAGGCCCGCCAGCTGGTCCGAGCTGAGCAAACTGAACTGGTCGGAGCTGAAGGCGCGCAGCGTGCCGGTGCTCAGCGCCCCAATGGCCTGGCTGCCGATCGAGCCGAGCTGCTCGGGCGTGAAGGCCAGCACCTGCGCCGAGGTGAGCGCACCCAACTGGGCCGACGTGAAGGCCTGGATGTTGTCGGTGCTGAGCACCGCCATCTGGTCGCTGCGCAGCGCGCGCACGGCCAGGGGGCTGAGGGCTTCGACGTCGGCGCTTTCCAGCGCCGCGATCTGGTCGGTGGTGAGCGAGGCCAGTTGCACCGCTGTGAAGCCGCGGAACTGCTCGGTGCCCAGCGCCGCCAGGTCCTGCGGCGTCATCGCGGCCAGCAAGGCGGTGGACAAGCCGCCAAACTGCGCGCTGCTCATCAGTTGCAGCTGCGCGTTGCCCAGGGCCGCGAACTGGGCGGAATCCAAGCCGCGCAGCGCTGCGGCGCTCAGGGCGCGCAGGTCTTCGCTCTCCAGTGCAGCCAGCTGCTCGCCGGTCAGGCCGCGCAGCTTGGTGGCCGTGAGGGCCGCGAACTGCTGCGTGCTCAGGGCATTCAGGCTGTCGGTGCTGAGCGCGCCCAAGGTGTTGGCCCACATCGTGAGCACGCCGGCCGGGCCGATGGCCTGCAGGTCTTCAGTTTGCAAGGCCACCAACTGCTCGGTGCGCAGGGCCGACAGCTGCAAGGTGGTGAAAGCAGCGAACTGCGCGGTGCCGAAATCATTGAGGTCGTCGGTGCTCAGCGCCGCCAACGACGCCGTGCTGAGCGCCCGCACCTGGCTGGAGCTGAGGGCCGAGAGCTGGTCGCTCGTCAGGGCCGAGAGCTGCAGCGTGTTCAGGCCGCGCAATGCCGCCGAGGTGATGGCGCGCAGGTCCTGCGACTCCAGCGCCACCAGCTGCTCGGTGGCCATGCTGCGCAGCTGGATGGAGGTGAGCGCCCCCGCCTGGGTCGTGCTCAAGGCAGCCACGCTGTCGGTGCTCAGCGCCGCCAACTGCGCGGTGGTGAAGGCCTTGATGACGGCGGTGCTGAAGCCCGCCACGTCATCCGACGCCAAGCTGGCCAGCTTCTCGGTGCTGATGCCGGGCAGCTGCGTGATGCCAATGCCGGCCAGCTGCCCGCTGGTGAAGGTGTTGAAGTCGTCGGTGCTCAGCTGCGCCAGCTGTTGCGTGCTCAGGGCGCGCATTTGCGCGGTGCTGAAGGCCTGCAGCTGCTCATCGCTCAAAGCTGCCAGTTGCGTGCTGGTGAGGCCGCGCACGGCGCCGGTGGCCAGCGTGCGCACATCGGCGGTTTCCAGCACCGCCAGCTGTTCGTTGCTGAAGGCGCGCACTTGGACCGAAGTCAGGCCCTGCGTTTGCGCGGTGGTCAGCGCCTGCAAGGCCTCCACGCTGAGCGCTGCGATGGCCTCGGTGCGCAGCCCCCGGATGGCCGCCGAGCCAATGCCTTGCAGATCCTCGGTGTCCAGGCTGGCCACCTGGTCGGCCCGCAAGCCAGCCAACTGGGTGCTGGTGAGAGCGCTGAACTGGCGTGAACTGAGCGCGCCAAGGTCATCGCTGTCCAACTGGCGCAGCTGCGACGTGGTCAGGGCGCGCAGTTGGTTGGAGCCGAGGCTGGACCACTGGGCACCCGAGATGGCCTCCACCTGATCGCTGGTGAGGCTGCGCACCGCGGTGCTGTTCAGCGCGGCGAAGTCGCGCGTGTCGAGGGCCTGGATCTGGTCGGTGCTCAAAGCCCGCACCTGCACCCCGGTGAGCGCCGCCATCTGCCCGCTACTCAATGCGTCCAACACCTCGGTCGACAGCGATGCCAAGGCGGTGCTGCTGATGGAGCGCACCGCACCGGTGCTGAGCGCGGCGATGTCGTCGGTTTGCAGCGCCTGGATCTGGTCACTGGTCAGGCTGGCAATTTGCGTGCTGCGCAGCCCGGCCACCTGCTGCGTGCTCAAGGCCGACAGGTCGCTGCTGTCCAGCACCCGCAGTTGCCCCGTGCTCAAGGCTTGCAACTGCCGCGTTTCCAGCGCTGCCAATTGCTCGGTGGACAAGGCATCGATCAAGCTGGTGCTGAGCGAGCGCAGGCTCACGCTGCTGATGGCCCGCACATCCGCCGTCTCGAAGGCTTGCATCTGCGTGGTGCTGATGAAGCTGAACACCCGCGGCGACAGCGAGGCCACTTGCGTGGGGGTCAGCGCCGCAATCTGGGCGGTGGAGAAAGCGGCCCAATCGGCACTCGTCAACCCGGCCAGGAACTGTGTCGACAGCTCCGGGATTTCCTCCAGGATCAGCAGTGAAATCACAGAGGCCATTGCAATGCCGTCCAGTCGGGATCAAGCGACAACGGTGCCCCGTCAGGGACGGAGCCGGTCCTGGTCGCAAACGGCATTAAGCCGCCAGCCCAGCGGCGCGTCAACAGTGCCCGCTCAAAAAACGGCAGCAACAGTGATCAATTTGGCTGCGTACAGCCCCGCCCGCGGGCCGCCGCCCACGCCGTGCCGCAGCGCCGCGATCAGCGGAGCGTCGCCTGAACGAATTGCACCAAGCGCTGCACATTGGCCGGGCTGCTGAACACCGCCGCCGCGCCAGGGCGATCACCGTGCCCGCCCTCGGGCAGCAACTCATAAGTGACGGGTACGCCCGCCGCCTTCAGCGCCTGGTAAAGCAGTTGGGACTGCCCCACGGGCACCGAGCAATCCTGGCCGCCCTTTTGGAGCAAAAACGGCGGCGCTGCAGCAGTGACGTGCGTGATCGGGTTGGCCAGCCGCACCCGCTCGGGCACTTGGGCCAAAGGGGCTCCGAGGTAGGCGGACTCTGGAGAACCCGCGCTGGCGTGGGTTTGGGCGCTGGCTGGGCAGCCTTGGGCGCGGGCCTGCGCATCCATCTGGGCAAAGTCGGTCGGCCCGAACCAATCGATCACGCCCTGTACGCGGCTGGACACCTGTGCATCGCCCATGCCCGCGTGGTCGAACACGGGGCTGTCGCCCGTGACACCGAGCAACGAGGCCAGGTTGCCGCCGGCCGACTGACCAAAGGCCATGAAGCGGCCAGCGTCCAGCCTGAAGGCTGTGGCTCGGGCGCGCAGAAAGCGCACCGCAGCTTTGGCGTCCTGCACCGCTGCCGGGAACAAGGCTTCGCCGGAGAGGCGGTAGTCAATGCTCGCCACCGCCACGCCCGACTGGAGCCAAGCACGGGCGACAGCGGGATCCAACATCGCCTTGCTGCCCATGCGGAAGCCACCGCCATGGATGTTGATGACCAGGGGAAACGGCCCGTCTCCGGCCGGTAAGAACAAATCCAATGTCTGCGCCGGCGAGTCTGCGGCGTAGGCCAAATGGGCCTTGGTGGGCTGCAAGTCGGCCGGGTAGGCCGGCTTGCCGTTGGGTTGAGCGAGGGCTGTGGCCGAGCTCAGGCCCATCGCCCCACAGCTCAAAGCCAGCGTCCATTGCACGAGCAGGCGACGGCGGTCCGGATGCATGGTCATCTCCTTGTGAGGCGCACGGTGGCTGGTAGGTCGAGGGCGCGCACGGCCAACACTCAACTGTCGCCCCACATGCGCAGCAGGTGGTGGTAGGTGCCCATCAGGGCCACGGCCTCGGCGCTTTCGCCGTCGCGCTCGCGCAGGGCGGTCAGCGCGCGGTCCATGTTGAACAGCAGCTCGCGCTGCTCCGGCGCGCGCACCAGGCTTTCCACCCAAAAGAAGGCGGCCAAACGCTCGCCGCGGGTCACCGGTTCCACCCGGTGCACCGTGTGGCCCAGGTAGAGCACGGCGTCGCCGGCCTGCCCTTTGACGCGGTGGCGCTGGCCGCCGGATTCGGTGACCAGTTCGCCGCCCTCGTAGCTGGCCGGGTCGCTCAGGAACAGGGTGCAGCTGAGGTCGGCGCGCAAGCGCTGGCCCGGGCGGCTGCGGATGGCCTGGTCCACGTGATCCCCATAGGTCTGGCCGCCGGCGTAGCGGTTGAAGGCGGGCGGCCACATCTGCTTAGGCAGGGCGGCGCTGAAAAACAGCAGGTGGCGCTCGAAGGCCGCGCTCACCCGCTGCTGCAAGGCTTGCGTCAGCGGGTGGGCGGGATCGAGCTGGGCGTTGTCCTTCACCTTCGCCGACTGTCGGCCCGCGGTGTGAACACCCCCGGTCCAAGCCCCTTGGCGCAGCAAGGCCTGGATCTCAGCAAGTTCGGCGGCATCCAGCACCGCCGGCAAGGTCAGCAGCATGGGAGTCAGAACCGGTAGGAGCCGGTGAGCTGGAACAAACGGCCCGCACCGGGGATGTAGTGGCCGGGGTAGAGCGCATCAGCGTACAGCTTGTTGGTGACGTTGCTCAGGTTGGCTTTGAACACCAAGGGCGCGCCACTGACTTGGTACTCGGCCATCACATCGCCCGTCACCCAACCCTTGGCGTAGTAGCCCGGGTTGCGGATGGGCTGCATGCCGCTGCGCGCCGTCAGGCCGCCGCCCACGCGCCACTGGGGCGTGAGCTGGTAGGTCGTCCACACGCTGCCGCTGTGCTGGGGGGTGAGGCTGGGGCGGTCGCCCTGCACTTCGCCGCCGGTGGCGCTGCTGATGTCGATGTTGGCCACGGGCAGCCAGCTGTAGGAGGCGAAGGCCTCCCAGCGGGGGCTGAGCTTGCCGGCCAGCTCGATCTCGGCCCCGGCCACGTGACGCTTGCCGCTGAGGGTGACGATGTTGAGCAACGGATCGGTGTTGCGCTCGTGCAGCTTGGTGGCCCGGAAGATGGCGGTGCGCACGCTGAAGCGTCCGTCGGCAGAGTCCCACTTAGCGCCAGCCTCGACGTTGATGGCCTTCTCCGGCGGGATGCTGGCATTGGCTGCCGACAACGAGTAGGCATCGCCCGACGTGTTAAACGAGGTGGCGGCCGAGAGGTGGAAGCTCCACTGCTCATTGGGCTGGAACAGCAGGCCGCTGCGGTAGCTCCAGTCACTCACGCGCATGCGCCAGCTTTGGGTGGCCGGCAGCGTGCTGGGCGGCACGTTGAACTGGTCGTAGTCGCCGTGCAGGCTGTCGTAGCGCAGGCCCAGCAGCAGCTTGACGGTGGGCGTCACCTCCGTCAGGTTCTGCAGGTAGGCACCCCAAGCCAAGGAGCTGTAGCGGTTGCCGAGCCGGAAACTGCGCAGGCTCTCGTCAACGCTGGCGCCGTCGTTGGGCCGGCCAAAGGTGGTGGTGGGTTTGACCGGCACCACGCCGCCTTGCAAGGCGGCAATGGCGGCGTACACCCGCTTGTCTTCCTTGGCCACATCCAAGCCCGCCTGCAGGCTGTGTTTGAAGCCACCGAACTCGAAGCGGCCGTTGTAATCGCTTTGCGCGAACAGGGTGTCCATGTCCTGCACTTTGAGCTGCGTGCCGCGGTTGATCACGCTGTTCGGGCTCAAGGTGGCCAAGGTCACGGGCTGACGGTCAGGCTGCAGGGCCATGTTGGCAAAGCGCACCGTGCCGGCGCGCTGGTCGCGCTCGTAGGTGCCTTTGCGCACCTTGGTCACCAGCTCCGAGCTGGCGCTGAAGCGGTGGGTGTGCGTGGCCGTGAGCGTGCTGGCGCGCCCAGTGTTGCGGTCGCTGGCCAAGCCGTAATAGGTGGTCGGGTCGACCGGCAGCAGCGTGGTGTCGGCCGCGGGTGACGTCGCGGTTGGGCGGATGAAGGGCATGCCGTAGTTCATGCCGTTGTCGTTTTCCAGGTGGTACAGGCTGACCTGGAACTCGTCGCGCTCGCCAATGCCGGTGCGCCAGCTGGCGGCCACGCCGCGCTTCGACACGCTGCTGCCCGCGCCGTTGTTGTCAGCCTCGGTCACCATCGTGGCCACGCGGGCGGCGCTGTTGTCGCTCAGGCGCACATTGAAGTCGCCCACCGCGCGCACATGGCCGTGGCTGCCCACCGTCACGTCGATGCGGTTCTCGTCCAACAAGCGCGGCACCTTGTTGACCTGGTTGACCGCACCGCCCGTGGAGCCGCGGCCGAACAACATCGAGGCCGAGCCGCGCAGCACCTCCAGGCGGTCGTAGTTGAAGGTGTCGCGCTCGTAGAAGGCGGGGTCGCGCATGCCGTCCACGAACACATCGCCGGTGGCCTGCAGCGGGAAGCCGCGCAGGCGGATGTCCTCTTCACCACCCTCGGCCGCCAAGAAGCTGATGCCGGCGGTTTGCTTGAGTGTGTCCTTCAAGGTGTCAAGGTTGCGGTCATCGATGAGCTTTTCAGTCACGACGCTGATCGACTGCGGCACGTCGCGCAGCTCCTGCCGGCCTTTGCCGATCTGCGTCTCGGTGGCTTGCAAGCTGTCTTTGCCGGCCGGCTCTTTGGCCGCCTTGGCCTTCACGGTAGGCAGGGCTTTGTCGGTCGGCTCGGGCAGCGGCGCGGTTTGCGCCAACGCGCTCAAGCTCAGGCCAAAGCCCGCAGCCAAAGCGCCGAGCGGCAAACGTTGTTTAGAAGAAGTGGAAGGTTTGGACATGGACTTCGATCCGTTGAGGCAATGGGAGGCCCTCACCCGCTGGGGTGTGGGCGGCGTTTAAAGGGGGGAAGGCAGGTGCAGCGCGGCTCAGCGGCGCTCAATCCAGCTCGTAGACCAAGGTGGCGACGGCCACCACCTCGATCGGTCGGCCGTCCTCCAAGTAAGGCGCGATGCGCGCCACCTGCATGGCTTCGCGGGCCTGGGCGTCGAGCCGGGCAAAACCTGAGCTGCGCGCCAGCTGGATGTCCCGAGGGCGGCCTTCGGTGTCGAACACCACGCGCAACTGCACCTGGCCCTGTTCACCCGCGCGGCGCGACAAGCGCGGCACTTCGACCGCAGGCTCCACCCGGTAACG
Source organism: uncultured Burkholderiaceae bacterium (assembly GCA_964485225.1). Lineage (GTDB taxonomy): Bacteria > Pseudomonadota > Gammaproteobacteria > Burkholderiales > Burkholderiaceae_C > Inhella. Next base: position 3,570 of record CAZAIR010000063.1, on the reverse strand, counting down.
CAAGCTACCGGCCGCCACCGGCTTGGGCGCGGCGGCAGGCGGAGTGGGGCTGATGCGGGCTACCGAGGCCTCAGGGCTGGGCGCGGTTGTCGCGGCGGGCAGGGTTACAGGGTTGCTCCCCACCGGCGTGGCCGTAGCGGCTGGCAGTTCGCTCAACACCAGGCTGGGCACCGGCAAAGGCTGCCAGGCCAGCGGCGCCCGGGGCACGGCGGCCGGCTGCGGCAAGGCTGCTGCGGGCTGCGGCACCGCGGCTGGGGGCAACAAGCTCAGGCTCAGGCTCAGGGCCTTGGGCGGCGCCGGCTGTACCGCGCGCCAGCCGGCGTGCATCAGCGCCGCCAGCACGGCCAGGTGCAGCGCCAACACCACCAGGCCCCAAGCCGGGTGACGTCGCGGCGCCTCCCAGCCGCGGAACGCGGGCACGTAGACCTTGCCAGGCAGCAAAGGCAGCACCGGCGGTGTGGGGGCAGTCGGGTTCAGCATGGTCGCCATGATAACGCTAATGCGAACGATTCGCATTAACTAGATGCAGGCAAGCCACGCCAAAGGGCCAGGCCGAAGACCATCGGCAAGCACCCTAGGTCTCACTCAAGCCCGGCCTGATTCCAAAAAAAACACGCTTTCAATCAATGACTTGATGAGCTTCTGATGACCAAGATTTACACCGCTTGCAGTTGCTAGCAAAGCCCTCCCTGTCGCCGCAACAAATTGCCCCAACGGCGCGCCACCGTCGGCGCGTCGGTGCGGGCGCAACCCACCCCGCTGGCAGCGGGCGCGCAGTTCAACTTCACCACCAGCAGCGGCAATTTCGTGTGCTCGGTTGGGGTGCCCGCCACGCGCAACGGTGTGCGCGGCTTCGTCACCGCCTCGCACTGCAGCCAGCGGGTTTACGGCGCTGCCGCCAACACCCGCATGACCGCCCCCAACGGCACTTATGTGGGCAATGAAACGGTTGACCCGAACGGATTCAGCTGCCCGCTGCGCGACACCCTGGGCTGCCGCGAGGCCGATGCGCTGTTCGTCTCGGGCGCGGCCGCCAGCGTGGTGGATTTCGGTCGCGTGCTGCTCACCAACACCGGCAGCTTGACGGTAACCGGCACCGTGCCCGTGCGCGGCAGCCAGGCCTATCCGACCGTGGGCCAAACCGTCTACAAAACCGGCCGCACCACCGGGACCCGCTCAGGCCGCGTGGCCCGCGTGTGCGTGGACGCCCTGGTGGGCGACGGCGCTGGCAACACCTACGGCGCGCTGTGTTCGGTCGAGATCAACAGCAGCAGCTTCAGCGCCGGCGGCGACAGCGGCTCATCCATCTGGCTGTACGACGGCACCGGCGCTGTCATCACCGGAATCCTGTCCTACGGCAGCACCACCACCACCGGCTTCTCGCCCTGGGGGGGTGTGACCAAGGAGCTGGGGGCGCTGACCATCCGCTGAGACCTCTGGCCTGAACGGGGTGGGGACGGGGCCACAATCGCCGCCCTCCCCCACCTCCCGTTCTCCCCTCGCACATGGCCAAACTCTTCTGGCGCTACGGCGCCATGGGCGCCGGCAAAACGCTGGCCTTGCTGGGCGTGGCCCACAACTACGAACGCCTGGGGCGCAGCGTGGTGATCTACACCGCGCAGATCGACGACCGCTACGGCGAGGGCGTGGTCGGCACCCGGCTCGGCCTGTCGCGCCCGGCCCGCGCCTTCGCGGCCGACACGGTGTTCCGCCCCGAGGACATTCCCCCCGGCACCGCCTGCTTGCTGGTCGACGAAGCCCAGTTCCTGAGTGCCCCCCAAGCGCGGCAACTGCACCAACTCGCGGTGCTGCACGGCGTGCCGGTGCTGTGCTACGGCCTGCGCACCGACTTCCAGGGCCAGCCCTTCGAAGGCGCGGCCGCCATCGGCGCGTTGGCCGACCAGATCGAAGAGCTGAAAACCGTCTGCGCCTGCGGCCGCAAAGCCAGCTTCAACGTGCGCCTGGACGGCAACGGCCGCCGCGTGCGCGAAGGCGAGCAAGTGGCCATCGGCGGCGACGCCCAGTACGTGGCCGCCTGCCCGCACCAGTTCTACACCGAGGCCTGCAAGCCCTGAGGCCGGCTCAGTTCTGCTGCTGTTGCTGCTGCGCCGCCTGGCGCCGTTCCTCGCGCAGCGTGTAGAGGTACAGGCTCTCGACCTTCGCCCGCGCCCACGGCGTTTTGCGCAGCATCTTGAGGCTGCTGGTGAGGCTGGGTTGGTCGGCGAAGCAGCGCAGTGCGATGCGCTGGGCCAGGCCCTCCCAGCCATAGAAGTTCACCAGGTCCTCCAGCATCATGGCCAAGGTCAGGCCGTGCAGGGGGTCTTTGGAGGGGCGCGGCGGGGTCGGATCGGGCGGGGTCGACATGTCTAGATTCTCGACCCCGCCCGCCGTCAGAAGTGGATGCCGCGCATCATCTGCTGCATCGCCACCGCCTCCACGCTGAGGCTCTTACCGCCCTTTTCGCCCTTGGCCGCGTCGCTGTCGGGGAACATCCGGAAGCTGGTGTTCATCACGATCTGCGCCACGCGCGGCGCCACCGCGTGCAACAACTCACCGGTTTTCCCCAAGCGTGTGGCGATGCGCACCGGCTTGGCAATGCAGGCCTGCGCCACCATGTCTGCCGCCTCCTCGGGGCTCAAGGTGGGCACGTTGTTGTAGATCGCCGTGGGCGCAATCATGGGCGTGCGCACCAGTGGCATGTTGATGGTGGTGAAGGTGATGCCGGTGTCGGCGTACTCGCTGGCGGCGCAGCGCGTCCAGGCGTCCAGCGCGGCCTTGCTGGCCACGTAGGCGCTGAAGCGCGGCGCGTTGGTCAAGACCCCGATGGAGCTGATGTTCACCACATGGCCCTTGCGCTTGGCCGCCATGCCCGGCAGCAGGCCCAGCGTGATGCGCAAGCAGCCGAAGTAGTTGAGCTGCATGGTGCGCTCGAAGTCGTGGAAGCGGTCGTAGCTGTTCTCGATGGCGCGGCGGATCGAACGGCCGGCGTTGTTGATCAGGAAGTCGACGCCACCGAACTCGGCCTCCAACCACGCCACCAGCGCTTGGCAGGAATCCGGATCGGCGATGTCGGCGCTGCGGCTGTGCACCTGGGCCTGCGGGCCGGCAAAGGCGCGGATCTCGGCCACGGCTTCGGCCAGCTTGTCTTCACCGCGGGCGCAGATGACCGTGATGGCACCGGCCTCGGCAAACTTCATCGCCGCCGCCAGCCCAATGCCGGAGCTGCCGCCAGTGACCAGCACCACCTTGCCGCCACAGGCACCGCGCAACGAGCGGTCGATGTGCAGGTCGGGATCGAGGTGGCGCTCCCAGTAGTCCCACAAGCGCCAAGCGTAGTCGGCGAAGTCGGGGCAGGCAATGCCGCTGCCTTTGAGCGCCGCCAGCGTGTCACGGCAATCAAAGCGTGTCGGGTAGTTGATGAACTGCAGCATGTCCTCGGGCACGCCGATGTCCTTCATCACCGCGTTCTTCACGCGCCGCACCGGCGCCAGCGCCATCAAACCCTTCTTCACGCCCTTGGGGATGAAGCCCATCAGCGCGGCGTTGATGAACAGGTTCATCTTGGGCGCG
>CAZAIR010000062.1:0-12998 GCA_964485225.1 uncultured Burkholderiaceae bacterium | reverse complement strand
CAGCTGCACGGTGAACTCGATCTCGCGGATGCCGCCGCGGCTGAGCTTGACGTCGTTGGCGCGCTCGGGGCGGCCGGCAGCACGGCGCTGGGCCTCGTCGCGGATCTTGCGGTGCAGCTGGCGCAGGCCCTCGAACACCGAGTAGTCGAGGTAGCGCCGGTACACAAACGGCGTGACCAGGGTGCGCAGCGCCTGCGCGCGCTGCAGGCTGTGTGCATCGCGCGGGGCCACCACGCGGCTTTTGAGCCAAGCCAGCCGCTCCCACTCACGGCCCTGCACCACGAAGTAGGTTTCCAGCGCCGCCAAGCTGATGACGGGCGCGCCGCTGTTGCCGTTGGGGCGCAGCGCCAGGTCCATGCGGAACACTTGGCCGTCGTCCCCCACCTCACCAATCAAGGCGTGCAGGCGCTTGGCGATGCGCCCGAAGTAATCAGACGCGGCCAGCGGCACCGGGCCGTCGCTGTCGCCGTCTTCCTCGAACACGTAAATCAGGTCGATGTCGGACGAGACGTTCAGCTCGCGCGCGCCGAGCTTGCCCATGCCCAGCACCCAAAACGCCACTTCGGCGCCCGCCGCATTGCGCACGCGGCCATGGCGCTGCTGCAGCTCAGCATGGGCGGCGGCCAAAGCCAGGTCGAGGCTGACCTCGGCCCAATCGGTCATGGCCCCCGTGACGGTGGCCAGCGGCGCGCGGCCTTCGGTGTCCAGCACCGCCAAGCGCTCGATCAACAACTGGCGCGCCACACGCAGCGCAGCGCCCAGCTCTCGGCCCTGGGCCTGCAAGGTGTGCACCAGCTGGCGCAGGGTGTCGGCGGTGGGAGCGCCGGGCGGCAGCAAAGCCAATTCAGCGGCGTAGCGGCGGCGCACCCGCTGCACGAAGCGGCTGTGGCCCGCCTGGGCGTCAGCGCCCATCACCAGCGGCGCGTTCAACCGACATCCCTCCCGCTGCCTCTACCATCCGGGGCGTTCCCCGTTGAAGCACTGTGCGCCGCACCGGGTGCGCCCGTCTCGTTCCACCCCATGTCGTCGCTCGCTTCCAAGTTCTCCGCCGCCCGTTCCCGCCCGGCGCGCTGGCTGCGTCGCGTGATGCGGTGGTTGTTGTTGGGGGTGGCCGGTCTTTGGTTGTTGATCCTGGCCCTGTGGCTCGGACTGCATTGGCTGATTCTGCCGAACGTCGATCGCTGGCGGCCTGAGCTGGAAGCCCGCGCCACACAGTGGTTAGGGTCATCGGTGCGGATCGAGTCGGTGCAGGTGCGCACCGGCGGCTGGATGCCCGTGATCGCACTGCGCAACGTGCGCCTGCTCGACGCTCAGGGTCAACCCGCCCTCACGCTGCCCGAGGTGAGCGCCGCGCTGTCGGCGCGCTCCTTCCTGTGGCTACAGCCGCGGCTGGAGCAGCTGTACCTCGATCAACCGCACTTGAGCGTGCGCATCGACGCCCAAGGCCAGCTGTGGGTGGCGGGTCAAGCGCTCAGTGGCACCGGCAGCGGCAGCACAGCGGCAGCCGATTGGCTGTTCAGCCAGTACGAAGTCGCCATCCGGGGCGGCAGCCTGACGTGGCTGGACGAGCGCCGCCCTGGCGCCACGCCGCTGCAGCTGAGCCAAGTCGACCTGGTGCTGCGCAACAGCCTGCGCCGGCACGAAGCGCGACTGGACGCCACGCCGCCGCCCGAGTGGGGCCAGCGCTTCACGCTGCGCGCGCGGATGACGCAGCCGCTGCTGGCCCGCGCCGGCGACTGGCGCCGCTGGAGCGGGCTGGCCTATGTGGACCTGCCCCAAGCCCGCGTGGCGCAAGCGCGCCAGCACCTGAAGCTGCCGTTCGAGCTGACCCAAGGCGAAGGCCGCGTGCGTGCTTGGGCCCGCATCGAGCAAGGCCGCACCCGCGCCGTGGACGCCGACGTGGGCCTGACCCAGCTCGACCTGCGCCTGGGCGCCCAGACCGAACGCTTGCAGCTGGCCTACCTGCAGGCGCGCCTGGGCTGGCAGCAAACCCCTGAAGGCTCGCGCTGGCAGGCCAAGAACCTGGCCTTTGCCTTGGCCGGTGATCAACAGGCCGAATGGCCCCGCAGCCAAATCACCCTGAGCCTGCGGCATGCCGATGCCCGCGCCCCTTGGGAGCCCGGCGCCGTGCAAGGCGGCCAACTGCAAGCCGACCGGCTGGACCTGGCGCTGCTGGCCCAGTTGGGGCGCGCCCTGCCTTTGGGCGACACGCTGCAAGCCCAGCTCAGCGCCCGCCAGCCACAGGGGCAAATCACCAGCCTGGATGCCGGCTGGGACGGCGCCCTGGATGCCCGCGCTTTGCCCGCCCGCTGGCGCCTGAGCGCGGCCGCGCAGGGCCTGGCCATGCAGGCCCTGCCCGCCCCCGACGCCAGCCCCGAGCGCCCCCACCCCTTGGGCCAACCCGGCTGGGACGGCGCCGACTTGAGCGTGAGCGCCAGCGAGCGCGGCGGCCAAGCCCGGCTGACGCTGCGCAACGGCAGCTTGAGCTGGCCCGGCCTGTTCACCGACGCCGCCTTGCCCTTACCCCAGGCCAACATCCAAGGCAGCTGGCAGCGCATGGACGGCGGCTGGGACGTGCGCCTGCAGCCCTCGACCCTGACCACGCCCGACGCCGAGCTGAAAGTGGACGGCCGCTGGCGCAGCAGCCCCAACCCGCAGCACCCGCGCGGGCTGCTCACCCTCAACGCCAGCGCCCCGAAGTTGGACGTACGTGCCTTGCCGCGCTACATCCCGGCGCAGCTGCCCACCACCCGGCGCTACCTGGCCGAGTCCCTTGAAAGCGGCACCGCGCGCAACATCCAGCTGCGGCTGGACGGTCCGCTGCACGCCTTCCCTTTTGAAGCACCCAGCGCCACGCGCAGCCCCGGCAGCGCCGCCAACAAGGGCGTGTTCCGCGTAACGGCCCGTGCCGACAAGGTGCGCTATGCCTTCGCCCCCAGCCACGAGGCCGACGCCACGCGCGCGGCCTACACCTCACCCTGGGCGGCGCTGGACGACGTGAACGGCGAGCTGCTGTTTGAAGGCCCCGGGATGGCCATCCGCAACGCACGCGCCAAGCTGGGCGAGCTGGACGCCAGCAACATCAAGGTGCGCATCGCCGACCTCGCCCACGCCCCGGTGGTGGAGGTGGAAGGGCAGTGGCGCGGCACCGGCGCGGCGGCGCTGGCTTACGTGAAGTCCAGCCCCATCGCCGGCTGGACGCAGCGCATGCTCGACAACGCCCGCGCCACCGGCCCCGTGCAGGGCACGGTGAAGCTGGCGCTGCCCCTGGCCAACATGGCCGCCAGCCGCGCCCAAGGCGATGTGCAGCTCGCGGGCATCGACCTGCAGCTGCGCCCCGACCTGCCCGCCCTCACGCAAGTGCGGGCGCGGGTGGATTACACGCAAAGCGGCTTCACCCTGCAGCCCAGCAGTGCGCAGTTTGTGGGCGGGGAGTTGCGTATCGAAGGCGGCACACAGCCCGACCGCAGCACGCGCCTGAGCGCCACCGGCACCGCCACCGCCGAGGGTCTGCGCGCCGCCAACGAATGGGGCCCACTGCCCCTGCTGGCCCAGCACCTGACGGGCAGCACCCGCTACCAAGCCCGCCTGCAGTGGAAGGACGGCAGCAGTGAGATCGACGTGCGCAGCAGCCTGCAAGGGCTGAGCAGCGCGCTGCCCGAACCGTTGCGCAAAGGCGCCGACACCGCCCTGCCCTTGCGCCTGCACCTGCAAGGGCTGGACGCCGCGCGCGACCGCCTGGGCCTTGAGCTGGGCACCCTGCTCAGCGCCCGCTACGAACGCGAGCGCCCCAGCGGCATGGTGCAGCGCGGCGCCTTGCGCGTGGGCTCGGGCGCGGCCGGCGCCGGCAACGAGCCGCCCTTGCCTGATCGTGGCGTGGCCCTGCAGCTCGCCCTGCCGCGGCTGGACCTGGACGCCTGGACGCCGCTGGCCCGCCAGCTGAGCCACAGCGCAGGAAGCAGTGCCCCCGCCAGCACAGGCGCCAGCTACGTGCCCAACCATGGCAGCGTGCAGGCCGACACCCTGCGCGTGCAAGGCCGCACCCTCAGCAGCGTGGTGGCTGGGGTGTCGATCAGCGGCAACCAGCAGCGCGTCAACCTGCAAAGCGACCTCGCCGCTGGCTACCTGGAATGGACCACCGACAGCGCCGGCGGGCCCGGCCGGCTGCTGGGCCGGCTGACCCGCTTGTCCCTGCCCAAGAGCGAGGCCGAGCGCGTGGAGCAATGGGTCGACCAAGGGCGGGCCGCGCAAACCAACTGGCCAGCCGTCGACTTGGTGGTCGACGACTTCGAACTCCGGGGCTTGCGCTTGGGCCGGCTGGCGCTGCAAGCCCAAGCCGCTGCGGCCGGCCGCGACTGGCCCATCAGCAGCTTGAACCTGCAGCACCCCGATGCCGTGCTCACCGCCCACGGCGCTTGGCGCGCGCTGGCCGGCCGCACCGAGATGGAGGGCACGCTGCTCCTGAACAACGGCGGCCGCTGGCTGGATGCCTTGGGCTACCCCGGCACGGTGCGCGGCGCCAAGGGCGAAATGAAGGGCCAGCTGGGCTGGAAAGGCTCACCACTGAGCCCCGACCCCGCGCTGTTCGACGGCCAGTTCACGGTGCAGTTGGAGCGCGGCCAGTTCCTCAAGGCCGAGCCCGGCGTGGCCCGCTTGCTCAGCGTGCTCAGCCTGCAGTCGCTGCCGCGTCGCTTGTTGTTCGACTGGCGCGACGTGTTCAGCGACGGCTTTGCCTTCGACGACTTTGGCGGCACGGTGAGCCTGCAATCCGGCGTGGCGCGCACCGACAACTTGCGCATGCGCGGCGTGCAGGCCAGCGTGCTGATGGACGGCAGCGCCAACCTCGCCAACCAAACCACCGACCTGCGCGTGCTCATCGTGCCCGATGTGAACGTCGGCGGCGCCTCGCTGGCCTATGCGGCCATCAACCCAGCGGTGGGCCTCACCACCTTCTTGGCGCAACTCATCTTGCGCCGCCCCTTGGCCGCGGCCGGCACCACGCAGTTCCATGTGCGCGGCCCCTGGACGGCCCCGCAGGTGGACAAGATCGACAAGCCGGAACTGCCCGCTTCATCCGCCCCCACTTCCGCAGCAACGCCCTCACCCGCTCCCATCCCGAAAGCCCCATGACCCCGACGCCCACCGCCCCGCTGCAAGTCGCCGCCATCCAGCTGGTGAGCGGCACCGACCGCGACACCAACCTGGCCCGCGCGGAACACTGGATCGACCAGGCCGCTCAAGCCGGCGCACGGTTCGTGGCCTTGCCCGAGTACTTCTGCCTGATGGGCCAGCGCGACGACGACAAACTCGGCATCGCCGAAGCCTTTGCCGGCAGCGCGCCCGACGCCGCGCAGCACCCCATCCAACACCGCTTGCAAGCCGCTGCGCGCCGCCACGGCGTGTGGCTGCTGGGCGGCACGCTGCCGCTGGTGGCCGGGCCGAAGGTCAGCAACACCAGCTTGGTCTACGCCCCCGACGGCAGCTTGGCCGCGCGCTACGACAAGATCCACCTGTTCGCCTACGACAACGGCCGCGAAAGCTACGACGAAGGCCGCGTGCAACAGGCCGGCAGCACGCCCACCCGCTTCGACCTCGACGGTTGGCCGGTGGCGCTGTCGGTCTGCTACGACCTGCGCTTCCCCGAGCTGTACCGTGCCCTGGCCCCCAGCCTGCTGTGCGTGCCCTCGGCCTTCACCCACACCACCGGCCAAGCGCACTGGGAACTGCTGCTGCGCGCACGTGCGGTGGAAAACCTCAGCTACGTCATCGCCCCCGCCCAAGGCGGCCTGCACGCCAACGGCCGCCGCACCTGGGGCCACACGATGGTGATCGACCCCTGGGGCCAGGTGCTGGCCGAAGTGGCCGACGACGGCGAAGGCATGGCCCTGGCCACGCTGGAGCCGGCCCGCCTGGCGCAGCTGCGCGGCCAGCTGCCTGCGCTGGCGCACCGGCGGCTCTAAATCCCCGCACACCCCTGCTTCAACAAATCCCCATGCGATCACACCTGCTACCTTGGTTCTGCCTGTTGGCCCTGAGCGGCTGCTCGAAAGAGCAGCCTGTCGACACACCCGCGCCGCCCCCAGCGCCCGAAGCCAGCACCGCGCCCAACCAGGCCCAGGTCGACGCTTTCGCGCTCGCTTTGAAGAAGGCTTTCGCGGCCCAGTTGACCGTCGCGGGCACGGAGGCCTGCGCCGCGGTCAAAGGATCAGAGTTGCCCGATCCGGGCCAAGGCAGCACCATGAGCTACGGCGCCGATGGCACCGTGACTTGGGGCGCCAGCAGCTTCAACTACGTGACCGCGCCCGGCGGATCGGTGGGCTGGTTGGCGGCGCGCGGCGAACAAACCTTCAGCGCCACGCTGGAAGTCACCGACCCGGCCACCGACCAGCGGCAATTCATCGCCAGCGTGACGCAGCTCAAAGGCGGCCACGTGGGCACCACGGTGACCGATTCGACCGCGTCCACCCCTGACAACAACGTCACCGTGGGCAACCTTTGCGCCGGCTCCAGCACCCCGCCGCTGGCCAGCCAAGGCGCATGGCCCCTGGCCGCCGCTCTGATGACCTTCCCGCCCACGGAAATGCAATGCGTCAAGCCGGGGCAGCTGAGCTTCAAGCCTGTGAAGTTCGCCTTTGATGGCACCACCATTCAGGCCGGTGCAAGCCAATTCACCGCGGCAGACGGCAAGCACGCGGAGCAACTGACGATTGACCCACGTCGCCCCGACAACATCGCCACCTATGGCGTGAACAGCCCGGCGGGCACCGGTGTCACGATCGGCATGTCGCAACAGGGCAAGCTGACCTTTGCCGAGATCGAGGAAACGCCGGGCAACCGCTTGGCTTGCGGGGTGCCCTGAGGGCGGCCCCTTGGTTGCTCAGCCCTGCGCGCCCCAGCGTTTGCAACCTTCCACACTGCGCTCGCCCAGGCTACCCCAATGTTGGGCATCCGGCTCGAAGCCGGCATCGTCCAGTGCCGTCATGGCAGCCAAGTAAGCCGTGCGATCGCGCGCCAAGCAGGCGAAGTAGGCGTATTGGTTGCGCGGCACGGGGCCAGGCCAGCGCGCCAGCATCTGCTCGAAGCCTTGCTTCATCAGCGGCCATTGAGCTCGGCTGTCGGAAAACAAGTCGGCCTTGAATTGGCTATAGCTCGCGTCCGCATACAGCCGCGCATACAACTCGAGGCCCAGTTCGCCCTCGGTACGGCGCACTGCCTCACGGATCCATCGGTCCACATCGGCCGCACTGCCTCCCCACTTCGGCAGCACGTTCTCGAGCACGCGGTAGTAGGCCACGTGTAGCCCGGGCTCCACATCCAGCGCACGACGGCCCGCCGCCATGATTTGCTCGGGTGTCCACCCCAGCGTGTTGCCCAGCACCACCCACCGCAGGTGCCACAGCGCGTCAGTGCTGGCCACGGCAGCGCTGCGTCGCAATTGCGCGGCCGCCGCTTGAACCCCATCCACGAAGGCGCGAGAAGCCTCAGGTGTGACGGTGTTGCTGTAGCCACCACCCCGTTCGTACCAAGCTTGACTCGTCAGCGCTTGAGCGTGCATGACCTGCGCCAGCACGCTGTTGGGTCGCTGGGCGGCCCAAGCTTGCGTGTAAGCCACCCAATGAGCGAAATAGGCTGCCGTTGTGGAGCCCCGGTTGCCGATGTAGGCCAGCCCTTCAACCACCAAGCTCATCGGCGGGACACCATCTCGCGTGCGTTCGCGGCTCTGCCTCGCCCGGGCAACCAGCCGCTCCACCTCGCTCAAATCACCGTACCAGAGTGCCTGCTCGACCCGCTGCTGCAAAGTGTTCAGGTCGATCGGTGAGTCGTTCGCCTGGGCACTCGGCGCCTGGGAGACAGCCACCAGCCAAACCAACAGCCAAAGCTTCTTGATGAGCTTCATTCAAGCCTCCATGCGAACGATTGGCTGACCACCATCTCACCGTTGCGCAAGCGGTCAGCAGGCGGCACCGGCAAAGCGAGGGTGCGCGCTTTGGCCAAGCTCACGCCATCCAACAGGGTCTCAAATCCAACCGGACGGACCCCGGTGGGCAAGCCGTCCACGGTGACCTTGCGCTGGGCCACGGTTGCACGCCGCAGCTTGCCCTGGGCATCGATGGCGAGGCGCAACTCGACCTCACCCTGCACGCCAAACCGGGTTGCGAACTCGGGCAACTGGTCAGGGGGTGCGGCGCGCACTGCGGCGCGCTCGCGCCACACCACATCGGCTGCGTCGATTTGCAGGGTGTCACGCCATCTTTGCAGCGCCGCTCGCTGTGCCGCTGGATCCAGACCAGGGGACTGGAGCGCGGCCTGCAAGGCCCACTGGGCAAGGCCACAGCGCAACGAGCCAAGCGTCGCTTCGGGTGCACGCCGAACACTGGGATCGGTGGCCAGGAACCAGTACGCCACCACCGGAGCCAGGGGGGGCTGTGTGCGGGTGCCCACACGCAACTGAGCGACGGCGCTGTCCAGGTCGAAGGGCTGCCCCACCTCAGGCAAAGATCGAGGCTGGCCCCAGCGGGCGAGCAGCTCCGCCTCATGCCGCAAGGATTCGGCTTGCGCGTCAGGTGGCAAGTTACGCAGGCGGAACAAGCGGCGGTCCAACTCACTGGCATCCTCGGAGGGCAGGCGGCACACACCGCCTTCCCGCAAGGCCTGCAACTGCAAATCGTCGTAGGCAGGTCCCGTGGAATCGATGCTCCAAGCAGCAAACTCATGGGCCAAACGGGCCAGCGCACGCATCACCGCAGCGTTCAAGGATGAGCCCGGTGGGGCCTTGCGCAGCCACGTCCCCAGCAAGCCGCGCACGCGCTGCACATGCGCTGCCGACATGTCCCTTGCCGCGGCCTGCAGGGCTGGTGGCAAGCCGGGATTCACCGTGAAGCGTGGCGCTACAAAGTCCTTCATCGCCCGCTCCACCCAGGCGGCTTGAGCAGCTTGGTCGGCTGGGCTCCATGCAGGCCGCCCCGACGGCGCCTTGGGCTCTTGCGCTTTCGGCCGAGGCTGGGTTTGGGCTTGGGTGGAACTGGCGCAGGCCGCAGCGATCAGCGCGCACGCGACCGCGCCTCTCAACCCCAAAGGTTGGCTCCGATTCATCAAGGCTCACTCCAGCTTCCAGATGAAGGCTTGGCTGGCCGTCAACACGCCATTGACAAGCTGGCGCTCAGCAGGCGCTTTGTAGGTTTGGCTGCGGGCGCGGGCCTGGGTGGCGTCGTCCAGCAGGGTTTCAAACACCACAGGCCGGGCGCCGGCAGCAATGCCGGGCACGCTCAACTGGCGCGACAGCACGCTGCTGCGCAGCAGCTGGCCTTTGCCATCCAAGTCGACCGACAGGGTGACGGTGCCGGCCAAGCCGAAGCGTTTGGCCAGTTCGGGGTAGCCATCGGTACCGGGTGGCGATGCGCCGGCGGCTTCGCGGCTCATCCACAGCAGTTCGGGGATGCGGATCGCGGTGCCCTCGCGCCAACGGGCCAGGGCGGCGGCGCGGGCGGTGTCGTCGGTCGCCGTGGTCAGTGCCCCGCGCAGCGCCCAATGCTGCAGCAGGCAGCGGTCGGTGGCGCGGGCGCGGGCGACTTCGCGGCGCTGGCCTCCTTTGTTTTCGGCCACATAGGCGTTGAGCAGCGCCGGCAGCGGCGGGTTGCCCGTGGCTTGGCCGTTGCGCAGGCGTTGGATGGACTCGGCCACCGGGAACGGCGTGGCTGCGGGCAGCTTGCGGTCGGTGCCCCAGCGCGCCAGCAGTTCGCGCTCGAAGGCCAGTGCGCGCTGCAACTCGGCAGGAGCCAGGCTGCGCAATCGGCCCAGGCGCTGGTCCATCTCGGTGACCGGGTCGGCCACCGGGTGGCAGGCTTGCTCGTTGCCGAGGGCCTGCAGGAGCAGCGCATCGTGCGCGGGGCCGGCGCTGTCCAAGCTCCACAGGCCGAACTCGTTGTAGAGCCGGGCCAGGGTGCGGTCGCTGGCCAGCTCAGGGTTGGGCGCGGCGCGCTCTTCAGCGAGCCAACGCAACATCAAGGCTTTGACGCGCGGCAGGTGCTCGGTGACCATCGCCACCGCCGCGGTGCGCACCGGCTCGGCATGTGCGGCGTTGACCCGCAGATGCGGCACCACATTGAGCTGGATGAAGCGGTCGACCCAGGCTTCGGGATCAGGCTGCTCGACGGCCGTTGGCGACGGCGCGTTCACAGGCGTGGTCGTTTGCGCCATGGGCCCTGCACCGGACACCAGCAGCAGGGGCATGACAAGAACAAGGGCGGGAATGCGGTGCATGAACGGAGGCAGTTGAAAGCCGACCAACATGGGCGTTGGCCGGTGCTGATTGTGGTGGCTGACGGACCACTTCAATCAGCCGAACTGGAAGCTGCGCAGCCGTTGGCCCGGATCGATCAACGCTTGCAACTGCGCACTCAACTGACGCACGCCGGCCTCGGTGTGGGCGGCATAGGTGGCTTGCAGCAACGGGCCCAGTCCGTGCTCGGCGCTGAAGCTGCCCCCGTGCGCGGCCACCAGGGCGTAAACACCGTCGCGCAAGCGCTGCAGCTCGGGTGGCGGCAGCGCGGGCTCGGCCTTGGGCCACACCAAGTTGAAGTGCTGGCCGCCGTCGCCCAGGTGCCCAAAGTCGCACACGCGCGCCGGGGGGAAGTGGGTGGCCAGCCAAGCGCTGGCCTGCTCGCGAAACGCCCATACGGCGCGGCGCGGCAGCGAGATGTCGAAACCGATCACGGCGCCTTGCTCGCGCAGGCCTTCGCTGACAGCATGGCGCAGGCCCCACAGGGCTTCGTCGTTGTCCAAGGCGGCGTCCACCACATCGCCGCGCTCGAAGGCGGCTTCCAGCTCGGTGTGCAGCACGGCACGCAGGTCGAACTGGCTGGGCAACAGGTCGCTGGAAAGCTCAACCAAGAGGCTGTAGGCCGGCAGGCCTTGCGCGAACGGCGCCGCCCCGCCACGCACGTGCAGGGCCGCTTGCAAGGCATTGGCGCTCAAGCCTTCAAAGGCCGACACCAAGGTGCCGAAGGCGGCCATCCAGCGCTGGTACAGCGGCCACACGGCATCCAAGCTGGCGGGCGCCACCAGCGCCACGGCGCTTTGCTTAGGGAGCGGTTGAAGCTTGAGCGTGGCCTCGGTGATGACACCGAAGGCGCCGCTGCTGCCGATGAACAGGTGCTGCAGCGCCAACTGCGCGTTGTCTTTGGCCAGGCCGCGGCCCAGGCGCAAGGTGTGGCCGCCATCGGGCAGCACCACTTCCAGGCCCAGGGTGTTGGCGCGCACATCGCCATGCTTGAGCATGCGGGTGCCGCCGGTGTTGTGGGCCAGCATGCCGCCAATGCTGGGGTCGGCGCTGAGGTCGATGGCCACCTGCAGGCCGTGCGCGGCCAAGCGCTCGTTCACCTCCCACAGCTTGAAGCCGCTGCCCAGGCGCAAAGTGCGGTCGAGCAGGTCCAACTCGAAAACGCCGCGCAGCCGCTCGGTGCTGAGCACCACCTGGCCTTGCGGCGTGGCCGCCTTCACCAAGCCGGTGTGCGCGCCCTGGGTGAGCACGGCCACGCCGTGCGCCGCCGCCAACTGCAGCAACTGCGCCACCTCGGCAGTGGTGCTGGGCCGCAGCACCGCCGGCGCGTGGCCTTGCCCATAGCGGCTGCCGGCCAGGTAGCGCGGCTCCACCTCGGCGCTGGCCAGCGGGCCAGCGGCTTGCAAGAAGGCGTCCAGTCCCATCAGCCAGCCACCCTCAGCTGCCGTCGGCCGTGGTCATCTTGAAGATGGCGGTGGCGTTGCCGGCGTCAAAAGCCAGGTCCAGACGGCCATCGGGCAAGGTGGCGCGCTGGATGAACTCGTAGAACGAACCCGGCACCTCGCGCTGCACGGCTGCGCCGTCGTGCCAGAAGGTGCGCTCCACCATCGCCGCCTTCAGCGCCGTTTGCAGCACTCGGCCGCTGCGGCTGGTCTCGATTTGCGCCTTGATCGAACGGCCCAGCTGCTTCTGGGCCTCGCTCAAGGCCTGCAGATCGGCCACCCGGTCGGTGGCGTGGTTGAAGGCATTGCCCTCAGTGCTGATCCAGGCCATCTCGGCGCTCTCGGCCAGCAGGGCCTCGTAGTCAGCCAGTGCAAACGGGCCGTGCTGGCGGCCGAAGCAGGCCAGGATGCGCGGCATCAGCGCCAGCGCGCAGGCCCAGGGCAGCGCGCCGTCGCGCGACAGGCGCTCCAGGCGCGCCACATCCTGCGGGCCCAAAGGGTCGGTGCTGCTGGCCAGCACGCGGGTCACGGTGGCCTGGAAGGCGGGGCTGAACTGCTCAGGGTGCAGTTCGCTGACGAAGAACTGCGCAATGGCCTCGGGGAAGTCGGCATGCGCCCAGGCCCGGCCGGTCATCTTCAAGCGCGGCAGGGGGTACACATTGGCCACCGCAAAGCCCAGTGGGCGCAGCACGCGGGCAATGGCCGCTTCGCCCGGTGGCAGCGCGCCGGTGGGCCAAGCCACGGTGCGCAGGGCGCCGTGGTCGAAGGTCACCTGCCCGCCGGCGGCCACCACATCGGCCACATAGGCCGCGCCTTCGGGCACGCGCTGCAGCAGATCGTGCGCCAAGGCCATGTTGAGCGCTTGGGCCATCTCCGCCCGGCTGACCGTGTCGGTCACGGGGCGCAGCAGGGCCGGATCGACGGCCAAGTGGGTGAACAGCGATGCGGCCGCGGCAGGGCCGAGCAAAGCTTCAACGAGTCGGTTCAAACCGTGGGTCATGTCAATCCTTTGCGTGCGGGCCGGGCGCCTCAAACGTCAAACTTGACGCCTTGCGCCAGGGGCAGGCTGTTGCTGTAGTTGACTGTGTTGGTGACACGGCGCATGTACTGGCGCCAGCTGTCCGAACCCGACTCGCGACCACCGCCGGTTTCCTTCTCGCCGCCGAAGGCACCGCCGATCTCGGCGCCCGAGGTGCCGATGTTGACGTTGGCAATGCCGCAATCGCTGCCGCTGGCGGCCATGAAGGCCTCGGCCTCGCGGATGTCGGTCGTGAAGA
>CAZAIR010000061.1:9866-13200 GCA_964485225.1 uncultured Burkholderiaceae bacterium | reverse complement strand
TGCGGCGGAAATCACCGTAACGGCCAGCGTTGCTGGTCATTGGCCGATGGCCTGATGGCCGTAGGCGGTGTGCCGAAAAGCCGAGGGCAAATCTGAACCGCCGAGCGGGTCGACAGCGCTTGTGGCGCTGCCTTCGAGCCAAGTCATGAATTCGATCAGGGCGTACGAGGCGCCGGGTGGCCCCGCTGGGGCCATGGTGAGCCGAGTTCTGATGCGGTGAGTGTGCGTTTCCACTGGGATTGGCCGTCAGCATTGATCACTTCGACCACGATCTGGCGCGTGGACAAGCTCCCTTCAAAGCGCAGTTTGCAGAAGTTGCGTTGCCCCATCACTACCGTGCCTGGCACCAAGTTCGCACGCTCCCGGGCTGTTTCGTCGACGTACACGCCCGAGGTCAACGGTGAGCACGTCAGGTCATGAAGTGCATAGGTGCCAGGCCGTTCCAAGCGGGTTAGCTCGCTGCGGTGAACGTCACCGGACATGAACAGCACGCCGGGCACTCGGGTCTGTGCCAGGAACTGAAGAAAGTCGTCGCGCTCGCTCGGGTAGTCGGCCCAGCTGTCACCGCGGCCCTTGTTGAGCATCTGGCTGCCGCCTGCAATGATCTTGAAGCGTGCGGTGCTGTTGAGCAGTGCGTTCTTGAGCCAGCGCATTTGCTCTGGGCCGAACATCTGGCGTGCTGCGCCAGCCTGTTCGGGGAGCCGTGGATCGTCTCGGTAGAAGCGGTTGTCTAGCAGAAAGATGTCGGCGTCATTCATCGTGAACTGGGTGAACACCCCTGGGGTTTCTTCCAGGCCGTAGCTTGGGTTGGCCCAGTACCGCTGCTGCAGCGTCAGCGCAGCGTCTTTCAGCGCGAAGCTCCGATTGGCGTCGTTGGGGCCGTAATCGTGGTCGTCCCACGTGGCGGCGTGGCTGCCGGTGCGCAGCAGTTGCTGGAGCGCAGGCAGACGCCGCTCGTAGGCCCAGCGTTCCGCCATGGTGTCGGGTCGGTTCCAGTCGACTTCGCGCAGATAGATGTTGTCGCCGAGCCAGAGGGTCAGGTCGGGCTGATGAGCGGCCATGACGTTGAAGATGTCGTGGCGCTCGCCATACGGCTTGCCGGGTCGATCGACAGCACTTTCGTTGGTGAAGCTGCAGGAGCCCGCAAGCAGCGTGAAGTTGGGCGGGTCGGTGCGCCATTGCCACAGGGCCTGGGTGCGGAACTCGGACTCGGGTCCATGGGCTTTGCCGTTGAGCAAGACGCGGTAGCGGTAGCTTTCGCCGGGAGCCAAGCCTTGCAGGGCCACGTGCGCTGTGAACTGCTGAGCTGCTGCCAAAGGCACCGCCGATGAGCGCTTGCGAGGGGTGCTTTGCCCTGGCTTCGATGGCCAGTACTCGATTTGCGCCGTGCCGCCGCGGTCGGCTTGCAGCCAGATCGTGATGGCCCGATGGTCGGATGGACCAGCCATTGGGCCTGAGACCAAGCGCGCAGCATGGGCGATCGGGCTGAGGGCAAGTACGCAGAGGGCAGCGCAAGCGGCTGGGCGCATGGTGGGCTTTCGTGAACAGCGGATGGCGGCATGCTACGCAGGCGCCTGCTGGCGCAGCATGACAGGCCGTTGCCGTCCCTGGCACCTCGGTGGTGAAGGGTGTGGGTGTGGTGTCTGGCACGAAAATGGTTTTGTCGAGCGTGAAACATCTCCCTCGGTGGAAACCCGAGTGGTAGAGTGCAGTCCTCGCGTTTGAAGGCCACCAGGCCCGTGACGCGGTTCGTACATCTCCTCTGACTCCTCCTTGGGTGCGTGATTGCGCCCGGCCTGCAGCTCGCAGGGCACTGGTCGGCGGCGATGCCGTCGCACCGATGGGGCCTTACACACAAGCCCCGGAGTTTTTTGCGACCCCACTGGGGCTGGCGTGTTGCCAAGCCTCGTGCTTGTTCCGGCCAAGGAGGCCGGCGCATGCGTGTTCGTGAGTCAGAAAGAGATTTATGTCGTTCGATACCCTGGGCCTGCCCGAGATCCTGTTGGCCGCCGTGCGTGAAGCCGGCTATGAAACTGCCACCCAAGTGCAAGCCCAAGCCATCCCGCAAGGTTTGGCTGGCGCTGACCTGATGGTCAGCAGTCGCACCGGCAGCGGCAAGACCGCTGCTTTCTTGTTGCCCATCCTGGCCCAGCTGCTGGCTCACCGCGAAGCCAACCCTGGCGTGCAGCCTGCTGCCATGCCCGGCCGCAGCTTCCATGCCAGCCCGCGCCATCGTGGTGGTCCGCGTGCCCCCCGCAGCAACGCGCCGGCCGTGAACCCCAAGGCCCTGGTGCTGGCACCCACCCGTGAATTGGCCCAGCAAGTGGCCCAGATGGCCATGCAACTTGGCCGCGGCATCCCGGGCTTCTCGGTTTGCACGATCGTGGGCGGCATGCCTTACCAAGCGCAGCTGCAGCGTCTGCGCTTCGGCGCCGACTTGGTGATCGCCACACCCGGCCGCTTGCAAGACATCGCTGGCCAAGTGCCGGCCATGCTGACCGAGATCAAGACGCTGGTGCTGGACGAAGCCGACCGCATGCTGGACCTGGGCTTCATCGACGACATCGAAGCCATTGCGGCCATGCTGCCGAAAGAGCGCCAGACGGTGATGTTCAGCGCCACCTTTGACGGTCGCGTTGGCAGCCTGGCACGTGAGCTGTTGAACGAGCCACAGCGCATTGAGGTGGTGAGCGATTCGGTGCAGAAAGCCCAGATCGAACAGCGCCTGCACTGGGCTGACCACCCGATGCACCGCGCTGCCTTGTTGGAGCACCTCTTGGCCGACGCCACTGTCGACCAAGCTGTGGTGTTCGCCAGCACGCAAATCGAAGCCGAACAAATGGCATACCAATTGGCCGAGCTGGGCCATGCTGTGGCGGCCTTGCACGGTGGCATGCCGCAAGGCAAACGCAACCGCACCTTGATGGGTTTGCGCCGCCGCGAGTTGCGCGTGCTGGTCGCGACCGACGTGGCCGCACGGGGTATTGACGTCCCCACCATCAGCCACGTGATCAACGTTGGCCTGCCCATGAAGGCCGAGGACTACGTGCACCGCATTGGCCGTACCGGCCGTGCCGGCCGCACCGGTCTGGCCATCACTTTGGCCCTGCGCGAAGACCTGCCCCGCCTGCGTCGCCTGCAGGCTTACACCAAGGACGCGCTGACCCCGTCGCGCGTGGAAGGCTTGGAGCCGAAGAAGCCGGATCCGGTGATCTTCAGCGAGCGCGGCCCGCGCACCGGTGGCTACGAGGGTGGCGGTGGTGATCGCCGTCCGTTCGCCGGTGGTGGTCACAAGCCTTGGCAGCGTGACGAGCGTCCGTCCTACGGTGACCGC
>CAZAIR010000061.1:0-9766 GCA_964485225.1 uncultured Burkholderiaceae bacterium | reverse complement strand
GCGACCGTCCCCAGTTCGGTGATCGCAAACCGTTTGGCGGTGACCGCCCGGCCTTCGGTGATCGCAAGCCCTTCGGTGGTGACCGTCCCGCCTTCGGCGACCGCAAGCCGTTTGACGGCCAGCGCCGCGAAGGTGGCTTTGGTGCCGCTCCGCGTGGCCCCCGCCGCACCGAAGAGTAAGCACTTGGTTTAGCCTTCGCGCCATGCAGCGCAAGGCCGATTCCTCTCCCTGGGCCCTTGGCCGGGTCTCACATTGGGACGCGGCCAAGGGCCTTGGCTTTGTGCAGGCGCAAAACGACGGTACCAAGCTGCTGCTGCGGCGTGCTGACATGGCCGGCCGGCTGCGCGCGCGCGGGCCCAGCGTTGGAGAGAGCGTGCGGTTCGTGCCAGTGAAATCAGGTGCGCAGTTGCGTGCCACCCAAGTGCACACCTTGTCGCCCGCACTGGCACCAGCTTCCGCACCGCGGCCTAGAAAGCCCGCCAGTGCCCGGGCCCAAAGCAGCATGCGCTTGTTGGTGATTCCTGCGTTTGCGGTGGTGCTGGGGGCTTTGCACCTGCAGTGGCCGTTGCCACGGCCGGTGCCGGTTCTCTATGGGGCGCTGTCGATGGCGCTGTTCGCGGTGTATGCGCTCGACAAATGGTTGTCGCGTCGTGATGGCATGAGCCGTGTGGCCGAAACCTCGCTGCACCTGATCGCGCTGATGGGCGGCTGGCCGGGTGCTTTATTGGCGCAGCACATCCTGCGGCACAAGACGGCGAAGCCGGCGTTCCTGCGCACCACCTGGGCCATGGTGGCCGCCAACATCCTTTTGCTCTTGTTGTTGGCAACGCCCTGGCTGGGGGCTGCGCTGCGCTAAGGCGCACGCCGCTCAGCCGCCGCTGCTGTCGATCCAGCGCCTGTGCTGACGATGCGGCGCGTGGCGCTGCCGTGTGGGAAGGGCGATACCAAGAATGGGCGCACCTGATCCAAGGAGCCCACCATGCACACCACCGCCGCCGCCCTTCGTTTCACCGCCGCCACCCGCCAGGGTGCGCCTACGCCCCCCGTGGCCGAGCGCTCGCTGGACGAGGAACTGGCCCTCTACCGCCAACGCCGCTTCCTCGCCATGCCGCTGGCCGGCATGCTGGCCTGGGTGGGTGTGGGCGTGGCCGGGGCTTTGCTGGCGCCGCGCTGGCACCTGCTGTCGGTGTTCGTGCTCACCGGTTGCATCGCCTACCTGGGCATGGCCTTGTCCAAGCTGACGGGCGAAGACTTTTTGGCCAAGGGCCACAAGAACCGCCTCGATGGCTTGTTCTTCCTGTGCATGGGCCAGGCCCTGCTGGCTTACGCGATCGCCATCCCGGTGGCGCTGAAGGATCCCAGCAGTGCGGTGTTCACGGTCGGCATGTTGACAGGCTTCATGTGGCTGCCCTGCGCTTGGCTGATGCGCCATTGGGTGGCCGCTGTGCACGCGGTGGTACGCACCCTGCTGATCATGGCGGCCTGGCTGCTGTGGCCCAGCCAAGGCATGGTGCTGGTGCCGCTGATCGTGGTGGGCCTGTATGTGTTCACCATCGCCACCCTGGAGCTGCGTTGGCGCGGCCTGCTGCGGGCCGCTGCGCTGGGTGGCTGAACAGAGCCGAGCTGGTGGCGCCCACCCCGCTGAGCAGGAGGTGGGCGCGCCGTCGGGCTGGATGGCGCTTGGGCGCTCAGGCCTTCAGCAGTTCCACCTCGAAGCACAGCGTGGCGTTGGGCGGGATCACGCCGCCAGCGCCGCGGCTGCCGTAGCCCAACTCGGCCGGGATGACGAGCACGCGGGTGCCGCCTTCTTGCATGCCTTGCACGCCTTCGTCCCAGCCGCGGATGACCTCGCCGCCGCCCAGACGGAATTGGAAAGGTTGGCCGCGGTCTTTGCTGCTGTCGAACTTGCGCGTGCGGGCGCCGTCTTTCCACAGCCAGCCGGTGTAGTGCACCCGCACGGGGCGGCCCGCTTCGGCGGTGGCGCCGGTGCCGGGCGTCACGTCATGGAAGCGCAGGCCGCTGGCGGTGGTTTGGAAGGGCAGGTCCATCGTCACCGGGCCGCCGGACACGGCCAGCAGCTCGACCTCGAACTCCAGCGTGGCGTTCGGTGGGATCACGCCGCCGGCGCCGCGCGCGCCGTAGCCCAGCTCCGGCGGGATGCGCAGGGTGCGCTTGCCGCCGACCTTCATGCCTTGCACGCCTTCGTCCCAGCCGCGGATGACCATGCCGCCGTCCAGCTCGAAGCCGAAGGGGTCGCGGCGGTCCAGGCTGGAGTCGAACTTCACGCCGCGCACGCCGTCTTTCCACAGCCAGCCGGTGTAGTGCACTTGCACTTCGCAGCCCGACAGGGCGGTGTCGCCGGTGCCGGCTTGGATGTCTTCGAATTGGAGGCCGGAGGCGGTGGTTTGCATGGGGGCTTTCGGAGGGCGTTGAAGGGGTGGGCTGGCCGCGCACAGAGGCGCGGTCAGCCGTCAAAGCGCCGTATTTTCACTGGGTCGCCAAGGCCAGGCTTGAACGGCCTGGGCCAGCCAGTCGGGCAGGGTGGTGGCCGTCAGTGTGGGCAAGCCCAAAGCCTGGGCTGCGGCCCGCAGGGCGGCCAGGGCTTGTTGGGGCTGGGCCACGTCAATCGCCGCGGCGCCGGTTTGCTTGCTCAGCTTTTGGCCGTCAGGGGCCAGCACCAGGGGCAGGTGCAGGTAGGCGGGCTGCGGCAAGCCCAGGGCCTGCTGCAGTTGGATCTGGCGCGGGGTGTTGTCGGCCAAGTCAGCGCCGCGCACCACGTGGGTGATGCCGTCGGCCGCGTCGTCCACCACCACGGCCAGTTGGTAGGCCCACAGGCCATCGGCGCGTTTGAGCACGAAGTCGCCCACGGCGGTGGCCACGTCCTGCATTTGGGGGCCAAGGCGGCGGTCGTGCCAGTGCAGCGGGCCGTCCGTCACCTGCAGGCGCCAGGCGCGCGGGCTTTGGCCGCGCAGGCCGCCATTGGAGGGGCGGCAGGTGCCGGGGTAAGCGGCGGCGCCGCTTGCGGCCAGGTTGGCGCGGGTGCAGGCGCAGCCAAAGGCCGCGCCCGTGGCCACCAGCTGCGCCAGGGCGTTGGCGTAGCGGTCCGTGTGCTGGCTTTGCAGGGTGGGCGGTGCATCGGCGTGCAGGCCCAAGGCGGCCAGTTGCTGCAGGATCACGCGGTCGGTGCCCGGGGGGCAGCGCGATGTGTCGGTGTCTTCGATGCGCAGCAGCCAGCGGCCCTGGTGGGCGCGGGCATCCAGCCAACTGCCCAGGGCCGCGACCACCGAGCCCGCGTGCAGGGGGCCGGTGGGGGAAGGGGCAAAGCGGCCGGTGTAAGGGCGGGTCACGTCAGCAGGACAACGCTCAAGCCAGGTGCTGCTCCAGCAGGGCGCGCCGGGTGGTGGGGCTCTTGAGCTGGTTCAGCCACCAGCTCAAGGCCTTGGCGGGGGGCTGGCCGCTTACCCGCCAGGCGTAGTGCAGGGTCACGCGGCGCTGGTCGTAGGTGTCTTTCTGCACCAGCAGGCCACGGGCCAGGGGCTCGCGCACCATGGGCTCGGGCAGCCAGCCGCAGCCCAGGCCCCGCAGTTGGGCCTGGAGCTTGGCGTTCAGGCTGGGCAGGGTCAGCACGTCTTGCCCGGGCACCACACCCACGGTGAGTGGGGCGAGCTGGCGGGCGGTGTCGGCGACGGTGACGATGCGGTGCTCGGCGATCTGGCCGGCGCTCAACACGCCTTGCACCTCGGCCAGCGGGTGTTGGGGCGCGACCACGAAGAGCCAAGCCTGCTCGCCCATCACCTCGCAAGCCACGCTGCTGCCGGGCGGCTGGC
This sequence comes from uncultured Burkholderiaceae bacterium, assembly GCA_964485225.1. Classification (GTDB taxonomy): domain Bacteria; phylum Pseudomonadota; class Gammaproteobacteria; order Burkholderiales; family Burkholderiaceae_C; genus Inhella. The sequence goes on along the minus strand of CAZAIR010000061.1, from coordinate 5,939 downwards.
TGGTGGTGCCGATGGCGAGATCGGCATGGCCTGACACCAGGGCTTCCCACGTGCCCGACAGCACCTCGGTGCGGAAGCGCAGGCGCGTGGGCGGACCGCGGCGCACGGCGCCGGGTGCTGCGCCGGGCAGGCCGTCGATCTTTTGGTCCTGGAAGGCGGCGATCAGGTCGTAGACCGCGGGGCGTGCGCAGGCGTCGTCCACGGCGATGGTCAGCTCCGACTCCCAGCCGGTGGCGATGCGCTTGACGCGGTTGGCCACGGCGTCGATCTCCATCAGCAGGCGCCGCCCTTCCACCAACAGCTCTTGGCCGGCGGCGGTGAGCACGGCGTGGCGGCTGCTGCGATCGAACAGCAGCACGTCCATCGCTTCTTCGAGCTGCCGCACCGAGTAGGTGAGGGCCGATGGCACCTTGCCCAACTCTCGCGCGGCGCCGGCAAAACTGCCGCTGCGGGCGATGGCATCAACCATGGCCAGGGCATCGGGGGTGAGCACGCTGCGGCGGTCTGCGATGTGCATGGCTTCAATCAAATTGAATGTGACCCTCATCCTGCCTCCACCTCAGCGGCGGCTGCGATCTCTACAGTCAGGGCATTCCCTAGGTGGACCCACAGGAGACCCCCCATGCAAAGCGTTTTCCGATCGAACCAGCGCGGCGGCGCCAACCACGGTTGGCTGCTGGCCAAGCACAGCTTCTCATTTGCCAATTGGTACGACCCCAGCCGCATGGGCTTTGGCGCGCTGCGTGTGATCAACGAAGACCGCGTGGCCCCGAAGACCGGGTTCGGCGCACACGGCCACCGCGACATGGAGATCGTGACCTACGTGTTGGAGGGCGAGCTGTCGCACAAGGACTCGATGGGCAATGGCGAAGCCGGTGGTGCCCATGCCGGCTTGATCCGCCCCGGTGAGATCCAACGCATGAGCGCCGGCACGGGCGTGATGCACAGTGAAATGAACAACGGCGACACGCCGGTGCACCTGCTGCAAATCTGGATGCTGCCCAAGACCCCGGGCGGTGCACCCGGTTACGAGCAGGCCAGCATCGCCCCCGCCAGCATGCGCGGCCAACTCACCTTGCTGGCCGCCGACGCAGGAGGCTTGGTCACCGTCAACAGCGACGCCAAGTTGTACGCCGGCCGCTTTGATGGTGCTGAAGCTGCGAGCTTGCCTCTGGCCGCTGGCCGCATGGCTTATGTGCAGGTGGCTCGCGGCAGTCTCAAGGTGAACGGCGAGCACCTGAACCAGGGCGATGCGCTGCAGATCACCGATGCCAGCGCCGTCGAGCTGAGCGCGGGCGCCGAGGCCGAGGTGCTGGTGTTCGACGTCGCGCCGCTCTGAACACAGCCTTTGGCGCGGTTCTGGGCCGCTCGCACAGAATCCGGCCATGCATGCACCCACTGAACAACGGCCCGTCGTCATCATTGGGGCCGGTCTGGCCGGCCTCACCGTCGCTTTGCACCTGGCCGACACCATCCCTGTGGTGGTGCTGGCCAAACGCGAACTCACGGAAGCCGCTACCGCCTGGGCGCAGGGCGGCATCGTGGGCGTGCTGGGCAGTGACGACTCGATCGACAGCCATGTGCGCGACACGCAAGACGCCGGCGCGGGCTTGGTGGACGCCCACACCGCCCGTTTCATCGCGGAGCGCAGCGCCAGCGCCGTGGAGTGGCTGGTGGACCAGGGCGTGCCCTTCACCCTGGACGACGACGGCCCGCTGGGCCTGCACCTGACCCGCGAAGGCGGCCACGCGGTGCGCCGCATCGCCCACGCGGCCGATGCCACCGGCAAAGCCATTCACGACAGCCTGCTGGCCAAAGCGCGCCAGCATCCCAACATCACGCTGCGCGAGCGGTGGATGGCGGTGGACCTCATCACCAGCCGTCACCTGCGCTTGGAAGAGCCCTCGCGCTGCCACGGCGCGTATGCGCTGGACATCGACAGCGGCAGAGTGGAGACGGTGGCGGCCCGCGCCGTGGTGCTGGCCACGGGCGGCGCAGGCAAGGTCTACCGCTACACCACCAACCCCGACACCGCCACGGGCGACGGCCTGGCCATGGCCTGGCGCGCGGGCTGCCGGGTGGCGAACATGGAGTTCATCCAGTTCCACCCCACCTGCCTGTACCACCCGCAGGAGCGCAGCTTCCTCATCACCGAGGCGCTGCGCGGGGAGGGCGGACAGCTCAAGCTGCCCGACGGAACGCGCTTCATGCCGGCCCACGACGAGCGGGCCGAACTGGCGCCGCGCGACATCGTCGCCCGCGCGATCGACTTCGAGATGAAGAAGCACGGCCTGGACAACGTGCTGCTCGACGCGACGCACCTCGGCGAAGCCTTCCTGAAGGAGCACTTCCCGACCATCCACGCCCGTTGCCTGTCGCTGGGCATCGACATCGCGCGGCAGCCCATTCCGGTGGTGCCGGCGGCGCACTACACCTGCGGGGGCGTGGTCACCGACCTGCAGGGTCGCACCGACGTGCCGGGCCTGTACGCCGTGGGCGAGACCACCTACACCGGGCTGCACGGCGCCAACCGCCTGGCCAGCAACTCGCTGCTGGAGTGCGTGGTGCTCGGCCGCAGCTGCGCCGAAGACATCCTCGGCCGGCCCGCGGCGGACCGGCCCGCGCTGCCCGACTGGGACGAGAGCCAGGTCGAGAACGCCGACGAGCAGGTCGTCATCGCCCACAACTGGGACGAGCTGCGCCTGTTGATGTGGAACTACGTGGGCATCGTGCGCACCACCAAGCGGCTGGAGCGGGCGCTGCACCGCATCGAACTGCTGAAGAGCGAGACCCTGGAGTACTACGCCAACTTCCGCGTCAACCGCGACCTGCTGGAGCTGCGCAACTTGGTGGATTGCGCCGAGTTGATCGTGCGCTCGGCGCTGCTGCGCCACGAAAGCCGCGGGCTGCACTTCAGCCGCGATTTCCCGGAAACCCTGCCGGCCACGCTGCCCACCGTGTTGGTGCCGCCGGTGCGGCGGGGCTGAGGCCGGCCCAGCTCAGCCCTCAGGGGGCTTTGGAGCGCATGGCGGTGCGTGCGCTGACAAAGCTGAAGGCGTAGGCCACGGCATCGACGATGGCGGTGTCGATTTGCAGCCGTTCTTGCTCAGTCAGGTAGAACGAGAAGTCGACCGTGTGGCGGATGTAGCGCGGCGGCAGCCGGTTCAGCGCCACGCAGGCCACATCGGCCAGCAGGTCGTTGGAGATGGCGATGTCGGGATAGTCCGGGGCGGCATCCATCACCGCCGCAAACACTTCGCGCTCGTGGTGGTTGAACAGCTGGGTGAAGTCAGGGTTCGCCATGGGGTGGGCTCCAGATAACGGTTCGATTCTGTTGGCGTCAGGCGGCGCCCATGCCGGGGGTCATCCCGGAGGCGGCAGCCGGCGTGGCCTTCCGCGCGGCGGTGAAATCCAACATCCGCGTGATGCAAGCCTGCGCCGGTGCCCGCACCGCCTCGTCCAGCGTCACGGCGTTGGCACCGGTTTCCAGCACGGTGATGAGGTTGGTCAGCGCGTTCATCGCCATCCACGGGCAATGGGCGCAGCTCTTGCAGGTGGCGCCGTTGCCGGCGGTGGGCGCCTCGATCAGTTCCTTGCCCGGGGCCAGCTGGCGCATGCGGTGCAGGATGCCGTTGTCGGTGGCCACCACGTAGCGCTGCTGCGTGCCCTCCACCACGGCCTTGATGAGCGCGCTGGTGCTGCCCACCACGTCGGCCTGCGCCACCACGCTTTGCGGGCTTTCGGGGTGCACCAGGATCAATGCGTCGGGGTACTGTTCGCGCAGCAGTTGCAACTCCAGGCCGCGGAACTCGTCGTGCACGATGCAGGCGCCGTTCCACATCAGCATGTCGGCCCCGGTTTGCTCTTGGATGTAACGGCCCAGGTGGCGGTCAGGGGCCCACAGCACCTTTTTGCCTTGGGCGTGCAGGTGGCTCACGATGTCGAGCGCGCAGCTGCTGGTGACCATCCAGTCGGCGCGTGCCTTCACGGCGGCGCTGGTGTTGGCGTACACCACCACCTGGCGGTCGGGGTGGGCGTCGCAAAACGCGGCGAAGGCATCGGCCGGGCAGCCCAGGTCGAGCGAGCAGGTGGCCTCCAAGTCCGGCATCAGCACCGTCTTCTCGGGGCTCAGGATCTTGGCCGTCTCCCCCATGAAGCGCACGCCAGCCACCACCAGGGTTTGGGCGGCGTGGTCGCGACCGAAGCGGGCCATCTCCAAGCTGTCGGAGACACAGCCGCCGGTTTCCAGCGCCAAGTCTTGCAGGTCGCCGTCCACGTAGTAGTGGGCCACCAGCACGGCGCCGCGCTCTTTCAGCAGCTGGGCGGCACGGGCTTTGGCGGCGGCACGGTCTTTCGGGGGCTCAGGCACCTTGGCCCAGGCGTGGGCGGTGCAGGTGGTGCCGGCGGCATCTTGGGCCGGGTAGTCGAAGCGGATGCTGTGTTGCATGGCGAGGATTTTGCGGCTTGCGTGTTGCAAGCCCGCTGAGGCTTGTCAATCGGTGCGCTCAGGCTTGCGCGAAGAAGCGCTTGGGTGGCATCCCCACAGCGCGCGTCACCATGGCGCTGAAGGCGCTGGCGCTGCTGTAGCCCAGCTCGGCGGCAATCACGCCCATGGGTTTGCCGCGGGCCGCGAGCGTCAGGCCGTGGGCCAGCAGCAGCTGTTGGCGCCATTCCCGAAAGCCGGTGCCCAGCTCGGCGCGAAACAGGCGGCTCAGGGTGCGCTCGCTGGCGCCGGCCTCGCGGGCCCAGCCCGCCAGGTCAGCGTGGCGCAAGGGGTCGTCCAACAGGGCTTCGCACAGGCGCCTCAGCCGGGGTTCTTGCGGCAGCGTCAGGCCCAATGGCAGCGGGTGGGCGCGCAGCAGCTCGTCGAGGATCAGGTGGGTCAGGCCGCGCTCGCGCTCGGCGTCGGGGCCTGGTGCGGGCAGGGCATCGGCCCCGGCCACCAATGCCACCACCAAGGCTTGCAGCAAGGGTGTCACCTCCATCACCCGGCAGTGCCCCCAGGGCAGCAGTGGGGCGTGGATGTAAACCGTGCGCAGCTCGGCTTGCTCGATGGCACTCACCGCGTGCACCACGCCCGGTGGGATCCACACTGCGCGACCGGGCGGTAAGGTGAAGGCGTGCCCGCTCGCGCGGCCCTGTCCTGGCGACTGGGTGTGCACCCGCACAGCGCCGCTGCTGGAGAACACCAACTGCCCCCACGGATGCTTGTGGGGCTGGATGTGCATGTGCCCCGCCATGCTGCGCGCCTTGGCCCGCATGGGCCGCTGCGCGCTGGGGGCGTGGCGCTCGGGGTCGAGCGGGGGAATCGACTGACGAACAGGGCGCATGGCGGGTTTTCGACAGAAATCGGCAGCCTATCGCAACCAAGCCGTTGCCATCCGCGTCAACATCCAGCCCATGACGACCTTGACCCTGGAAACTGGCGCCAACAGCCAGCGGCGTGCTGATGTGCACACCATCAGCTTGGTGGGCCTGGCCCACGGCACCAGCCACTTTTTCCACATGCTGTTGCCGCCGCTGTTCCCGGTGTTTGCGATCGCCTTCGGCTTGAGCTGGACACAGCTGGGCCTGCTGGTGACGGTGTTCTATGCCGTCAGTGGCGTGGGGCAGGCACTGTCAGGGTTCTTGGTGGACCGGCACGGCGCGCGCCCTGCGCTGTTCTTGGCCCTGGGCTGCTTTGCGCTGGCCTCGGTGGCCGCCGGCACCGCGCAGGGCTATGCCGGCTTGGTGGCCGCGGCGGCCTTGGCGGGCTTGGGCAACGCGCCCTTTCACCCGGCCGACTTCACGATCCTGAACCAGCGCGTGAGCGCGCCCCGGCTCGGGCATGCGTTCAGCGTGCACGGCATCAGCGGCAACCTGGGCTGGGCGCTGGCGCCGGTGTTTGCGCTGGGCGTATACGGCGCCACCGGCAACTGGCGCTGGGTGTACGCCGGCAC
>CAZAIR010000060.1:0-13277 GCA_964485225.1 uncultured Burkholderiaceae bacterium | reverse complement strand
GGAGCGCTTTTGGTTCCTTTTGGCAAGACAAAAGGAACTCCGGGTGCAGGGCGGAAGGCGCCTGCGGGCTCTCACTCAAAGCAACACGACAACGCAAAGCTGCGCTACGCCAAGGAACCTAGGCGAAGGAGCCCAGCCCGCTCGCCAAGCCTGGCAGCCGGCCAAGAAGCGAAAAGCTCAGTTCGCCCTCACCGCCCCACCACCAGCGGCGCAAACACCGCCAAGCTGCTGTGCCCAGCAGCCCCCAAAGCCTGCAACCCAAACACCACGTCATCCCGCGACACCGCCTTCACCACCGCCTCGCGCGCCGAAGCCGGCAGGTCCATCGCCCATTCCCAGCGAGCCGCCTCGCTGCGGCGCCACACCACGCGGTAGCCGCTGGCGCCATCCACACCCGACCAAGTCAGGCGCGTGTCGTTGCTCAGTTCGCGGGCGTCCACGGTCACGCTGGTGGGGGGCGGTGGCGCCCAGGCCAGGGTGGCCACGCCGGCCAAGTTGGCGCGGGTGACGCGGGCCAGGTAATCGACGTCGACGAACTGGGCCAGGTCGCCGGCCAAGCGGCCGTTCTCCATGCGCACGTTCTGGTGCTGGTTGGCGTAGTTCTCAAACGGCTCGGTGAAACGCACCGCGGCCAGGCCGCGCTCCAGGAAGGGCAAGTGGTCGCCGCCGCGCAGGGTGCGGTCGCGGCGCTGGATGAGGTCGATCTGCAGGCCCGGCACGTAGGCCTCGGCGGCGCGCGCCAAGTGGCGGCCCAACTGCGCGGCGGGCAGGTCGTCGGCACCGCCAGCTGCGGCCAAGGTTTGCTGGGCTTTCAAGCGCGGTGACACCTCGGCTTGCGCGCCGCGCAGCATCAGGCGCAGCAGCGGGTCCAGCCCGTCGGCGAACAGCCGGAGGCGCATCGGGGCGTGCTCACCGTTGGCGCCGCGTGGGCTCCCCACGATGTCGTTGGTGACCATGGCCTCGACGGTCTGCCCGTCCACGTCCAGCTCTTTGGCCAGTTGCGCCGCGCCCAGCAGGCCCTGCTCCTCACCTGACACCGCGGCGAAAACCAGCGTGGCTTCCAAGGGCCGGGGCGAACGGGCCAGCGCGCATGACATGGCCATCACGGCCACGGTGCCTGAGGCGTCGTCGTTGGCGCCGGGGGCGTCGCCTTGGGCGTCCATCACGTCGGCGTTGCGACTGTCGTAATGGCCGCTCACCACGATCAGGCGCTTGGGGTCGCGGCCGGGCAGGGTGGCCAGCACGTTGACGATCTCGGTCGGCGCGCTCAGGCGCCGACCCGCGGGCTCGATGTGGCTGCGGGTGCTGATCTGCAGTGGCGTGCCCTGCGCACAAGCGCGCCATTCGCGCTCGATCCAGCGTCGTGCCGCGCCAATGCCCCGGGTGTCGCTCACGGTGTCGGACGCGGTGTGTCGGGTGCCGAAGGCGGCCAGGATCTCAATGTGGCGGCGCAGCAGGGCTGGGTCGATGGCCTGCATCAGCGGTGCGAGCGCGGCATCGGTGGGCGGGGGTGGCAGGGGCTGATGGGCCAGGGACTGGGCCGGCGCGGCCGTAAAGATGGCCAGGGTGGCAAGCGTGCAAGCCAGCAAACGCATGAGGGGCTCCAACTTCAAGGGGGACGGTGTCGCGTGGTGCGCCGTTGGGTGTCGCCAAACGGCACCGCCACACCAACCCGTGCGCGGCGCGCGGGGCTGCCTAGGATCAAGGCCTCGCACCTTAACCCCAAGCGCATGACCGACTGTCGCCCTGGGCTACACGCCCTCGCTGTGGAACACGGCCTGGACCCGCAGCGCACCCGCGCCTTGCTGGCCCTGGCCCATGACACGCCGCCCGACCGCCTCAACGAGCGGCTGCTGCCCGCAGTGGCCGCTTTGGCTGCCCTGCTGGTCGGCTTCGGGGTGGTGATGTGGGTGGCGGCCAACTGGGCCGACTGGGGCCGCGTCACCCGCTTCGCCCTGCTGCAAGGCCTGGTGATCAGCAGCTTGCTCGGCGCCTATGCGTTGCCGCGGGCGCGCGCCGCCTTTGGCTTGCTGGGCTTCTTGGGACAGGGCGCTTTGTTCGCTCACCTGGGCCAAACCTACCAAACGGGCGCCGACCCCTGGCAGCTGTTCGCACTGTGGGCGGCCTTGGGCCTGCCCGTGGCCCTGGCCGTGCGCCATGACGTGGTGTGGACCCCCTGGACCCTGGTGGCCACGCTGGCCGTGGTGCTGTGGGTGCAGGCCTACAGCGGGCACCGCTGGGAGGCCAATGCCGCCACGCTGGTGCCGCAGCTCATCGGTGCGCTGGCGCTGGCTGTGCTGGTGGCCGCGCTGGGCCCGTGGGCGCAGCGCTGGCACGGCGCTGGTTTGTGGGCCTGGCGGGCGCAGGGCGTGTGGGCGGTGGTGATGCTCAGCGGCTGGGCCCTGATGGCCTTGTTCGGTGCGCGCTGGGCCGCCCAGTACCTGTGGATGGGTGCGCTGCTGCTGGGGGCTTGCGCGGCACTGTGGCGTCAGGGCGATCTGGTGATGCTGTCGTGCACTGCCTTGTCGCTCAATGTGTGGCTGCTGGCAGGCCTCGCGCGGTGGATGTTCGCAGGGCGAGGCGGTGACTGGTTGGGATTGCTGTTCGTGTTTGGGCTGGTGGCTGCCGGGCTGCTGGCCGGCACCGTGAGCCTGCTGATGCGCCGCCACCGCGCAGGGGGCCCGGCATGAACGCCGCTGAGCTGCTGCAACGCGCCCAGGCCCAAGGCCTGCTGCCCGCCAACGCCACCTGGCCCGCCACCGAGCAACGGCCGTGGCCGGTGCAGGTGCTGACCGCCATCGGCGCCTGGTTCGCGGCCGTGCCGCTCTTGGCCTTCATCGGGGTGCTGTTCGGCCCCTTGGTGCGCCACGGCGCCGGCTTGTTGCTCGCCGGCGCAGCCTTGATTGCCGTGGCCGTCATCTTGCTGCGCGACCGCGCCATGCCTTTGTTCATCGAACAACTGGCCGTGCCCCTGCTGCTGGTGGGCCTGCTGTGCATGGGCTGGAGCTTGCACAAGAACCTGCCCGACACCCCCGCTTGGCTGCTGATGGCCGCCGTGTGCCTGGGCCTGACCTTGCCCCTGCCGCGCCCCTGGCTGCGCGGCTTGCTGGGGGCTGCGGCGGCGGTGTGCGTGTGGCTCGTCACCCGCCCCTGGGCCGGCGTGGGCGCATGGGGTGCCCCTGCCCTGCCGCAGTGGGCGGTGGCCACTGGCCTGCTGGCGGTCTGGGTGGGGTTACACCACGCACCGTGGCCGGCACGCTGGGCCCAAGCCTGGGAAGCCACCGGTGCCGGCTGGCTGCTGGCTTTGATGGCAGCTTTGGCCTTCCACAGCGGCAGCCCGTGGCTGGTGGCCGGCTTGAGCGGCTTGCACAGCGGCCACACCACCTGGGTCGCCCCGGTGCTGGCCCTGGGCAGTGCCGCCACGGCGGTGCTGGGCGCCGCGCTGCTGGTGCGCGCTTGGCCGCCCTTGCGGGCACCGCGCTGGTTGCTGCTGGCCGGCCTGCTGGCCGCCTTGGCTTTGGTGTTGCCGGCGCTAGGCCCCATCGCCTTGGCGGCAGCCTTGTGTGCGCAGCAACAGCGCTGGCGCTTGGCCACGGCCGCTGGCTTGGCCGCGCTGTGGGTGCTGGGCGCCTTCTATTACCAAGTGGCGTGGCCGCTGGCGCACAAGGCGATAGGTTTGATCGCCCTGGGCCTGTTGATGGCCGCGGTGGCCCGCCCCCGCTGGGCGCGCAAGCCCGCAGCAACACCCTCGCCGGCCCGGGCGTGGGGGGTGCTGCTGGCCCTGGGCCTCACGCTGGCCGTGGCCAACACGGGCATCGTCCAGAAGGAGCGCCTCATCGCTGATGGAGAGCCGCTGTTCGTCGCCCTGGCCCCAGCCGACCCCCGTTCTTTGATGCAGGGTGACTTCATGCGTCTGAACGTCGATGTGCCCCTGCGCAACGAAGTGCCCGCTCGCGATTGGGGCGCCACGCGCCCGAAGCTGGTGTTCCAGCGCGACGCTCAAGGCCTTGCCCGCTACGTGCGCCCCGATGACGGCAGCCCGCTGGCCGCTGATGAGCGCCGCGTGGAACTCAGCCCCAAAGACGGCCGCTGGATCCTGGTTACCGACGCCTGGTTCTTCCGCGAAGGCGAAGCCGATCGCTGGCAAGCCGCCCGCTTCGGCGAGTTCCGCGTCACGCCCGATGGCCGGGCGCTGTTGGTGGGCTTGCGTGGTGAGGGCTTGAAGCCGCTGTGAGCTGAGCCTGGACGAACCGCTGCACCTCGGCAGCTGCCTCATTGGGCCTCACCTGCAGCAATGCATGCGGTCCGTCGATGGTGATGCACGCCAGCTGCGCGATGCGCTGCCGCAGCACGCGGCCAGCGCCGCTTGGCACCAGCCGATCATGACGTGCCCGCAGGTCCAGCACGGGCACCCGGATGCTGGGCAGCGCGGGGCTGACGTCGACCTGCAGCACCTCGGCCGTGCGGTGGCTCAGCACGCGTGGGGCCACCTTGCCAATGGCAGCGGTCAGCTCCGACCGGCATTGAGCGGGGGCGGAGAGCCCCAGCAGCAAGGGGCCGCTTCCGAAGGCCGCCAGTCGTGAAATGGGGGCATGCCGGAGCGCTTGCGCCATGGCGCGGGGCAGCCGAACCGGCGCCTGCGCAAAGGTGCACACCAACACCAGCCCCAGCAACGCTGCCGGCTGGGTTGCCGCCAGCCGAAGTGCCAGCGGCCCAGAGAACGATTCACCCAGCAGCACGAAGGGGCCACTGGGCAGTTGCGAGGCGACGTGCGCGAGCAAGGCGTCGTAGCCCATGACCTCGTGGGTCGGGTAGCGAACAACTTGGACAGGCTGGTCGGCCGGCAGGGCCTGGACGAAGGCCGAGAACAAGTCGCCCGTGCCATCCATGCCGGGCAGCAGCACCAGCGTGGGTTTCATCCGCCCAGGTGCTGCCCAAAGAACGCCAGCGTCCGCGTCCAAGCCAAGTCGGCGCAGGCAGCGTTGAACACCTCAGGTCGGGTTTGGTTGAAGAAGGCGTGGTCGGCTTCGTAGTGGTGCACGTCGGGCTGGCGGCCGGCGGCGCGCATGTCGGCTTCCAGGGTTTGCGCCACGGCCGGGGTGCACCAGTCGTCGCGCGTGGCGAAGTGGGCTTGGAAGGGGATGGTGATGGTGGCGGGGTCGGCGAAGGCCTTGGGCGGGGCGCCGTAGAAGCACACGGCGGCCGACAAGCCGGGCACGTGCACGGCGGCCGCCACGGTCAGGGCGCCGCCCATACAAAAGCCCATCACGCCCACCGGCCGGCCGAAGGTGCTGGCCAAGTGATGCACGGCGCCGCGCACGTCTTGGTGGGTGGCGTCGGCGAAGTCCAGGCCGCTCATCAGGTGGTTGGCCTCTTCACCGTCGGCGGCCAAGCGGCCGCGGTACAGGTCGGGGGCCAGGGCGTTGAAGCCGGCGGCGGCGAAGCGGTCGGCCACCGATTGGATCTGGGCATTCAAGCCCCACCACTCTTGCAGAACCACGACGCTGGGCGCTTTGGCCTGCGCGGCGCGGGCGAGGTAGGCGCGGGTGAGGGTGCCGTCAGGGCGGCGGAATTCGATGAAGGAGCTGCTCATGGTGGGGCCTCGGTGGGGTGGGTCAAAGGTCAGGAGGGCAGGTTGGCGCCGCGGGGCCACAGGGCCCACCAGCGCAGGGGTTGCTTCATGCGGCCGGCTTGGGCCAAGGCGCCGTCGCCCCAGCCCCAAAAAAGGTCAGCGCGCACGGCACCCACGATGGCGGTGCCGGTGTCTTGCGCCAGCACCAGGCGGCGCAGCGGGCTGGCACTCAGTGGCTCGGTGGTGTCCATCCACAGCAAGGTGCCGTAGGGCACGGCGCGGGGGTCCACGGCCACGCTGCGGCCGGGGGTCAGGGGGATGCCTTGCGCGCCGCGCGGGCCGACATTGGGGTCGGCGAGCGGCTCTTCGCGGAAGAACACCACACGCGGGTTGGCGGCCAGCAGTTCATCCAGGCGCCCTGGGTTCTGCGCCACCCAGGCGCGAATGGCCGGCCAGTTGGCGCCACTCTCGGTCAGCTCCCCTTGTTCGATCAGCCAGCGGCCCAGGCTCTTGAAGGGCTGCTGGTTGTGGCCGGCGAAGGCCATACGGCGTTCCACCTCGCGGCCATCGGGCTCGGTGATGCGCACCCGGCCCGAGCCTTGGATGTGCAACAGCACGGCGTCCAGCGGGTCGTCCAGGTAGGCCAGCGCTTGGAGCCCTGGGGCATTGGCGCGCGCATGGGCGTCGAGCTGCGCACGGGTCAGGTTGGCCTTGTTCGCGGGTGGCGGCGCCCACAGGGGCACGCGGAAGTCGGCATTGGGCTGGCGGCGGGCGCGCAGCGCGGGCTCGAAATAGCCGGTGGCCAGGCCCTCGGGCGCGCCGTTGAGCGCCTCCACCCGGTAGGGCTGCAAGGTTTTCATCAGCCAGAGGTGGGCCTGGAAGGCATCGGTCGGGGCGGGCTGCGTGGCCAGGGCGGTGCACCAACTGCGCCAGGCTTCGGGCGGGCGGGTGCAGGCTTGGCGCAGCGCCGGCCAGAGGGCCAAGGCGTCGTCCTGCCCCCAGCCGGGCAGGGCGTTCCAGGTGCTGCTGACCCAGCGGGCACCGGCGCGTTCGAAGGCGGGTGCTTCGCCCGGCGGTTCGGCCACCGGCGAGAGGGGTTGCGCTGCGGGCGCGGCGGGTTGGGGTGGTGGCGCTGGCTGCCGTGGCGGGCTGCTGCAGCCCACCAACAGCCCGCACAATACGGGTGCGAACCAAACCCTGAGTGCTGCAAGCACCTCGCCGCCGTGCTGCAATGGCGGCATGACCTTGCTACTGCTGCAGTCGCTGGCCGCGCTGCTCATCTTCTTGTTCATCATCTGGTGGACGATGTTTTCGGGCCGCAAAGGCGGCGAGCGCCGTGATGCGGAAGGCTCGGACGACGCCGATGACACCGACCCGCGCGGTCCGGGTCCCAGCGATCGCGGCCCACGCGCGTAGGTTTCAGTGCAGCTGCGCCGTGTCGGCCAGCAAGAACTCGGGCACCTCGGCGTGCATCACCTCAGCGCTTTCGGTGACGCACAGGTAGCTGCCCTTCATGCTGCCCTGTGGCGTGGCAATGCTGGCCCAGCTGGTGTAGTTGAAGCGCTGGCCGGGTTGCAGGTAAGGCTGGTGCCCCACGACGCCCAGGCCCTTGGCCTCCTGGATGGTGCCGGCGCTGTCGCTGATCAGCCAATGCCGACCCACCACCTGCACCGGCACACTGCCGGTGTTTTCTATCGTCACGCTGTAGGTGTAGGCCCAGCGCCCCTCGTCGGGCGCCGTTTGCTCGGGCAGGGCTTTGACCTCAACGCGGCAGGTGATCTGGGCTTGTGACATGGAGGTGGGTGATGTTGGCAACCGTGAAAGGGGCGGATGGCTTGCACCGCTGTGCGTGGTGCGAGCAGCCTGATTTTCCGCTCTACCGGGACTACCACGACAAAGAGTGGGGCTACCCGGTGGCCGATGAGGTGCGGCTCTTCGAGAAGCTCTGCCTCGAGGGTTTCCAAGCCGGCTTGAGTTGGCGCACCATCCTGGCCAAGCGCGAGTCGTTCCGTGCCGCGTTCGCCGGCTTCGAGCCCACCCGCGTTGCCGCCTTCACGGAGCCCGATGTGCAGCGCTTGCTGCAAGACGCCGGCATCGTTCGGCATCGCGGCAAGATCGAAGCGGTCATTGGCAACGCCAGGGCCTTGTTGCGCATGCACGCTGAAGGCGAGCGCTTGGCCGTGTTGGTGTGGTCACATGAGGTGCGAACTGAAGCTGAGCCGCAAGCCATCGCGCAGTCCCCTGCCTCCGTGGCCCTGAGCCGGGCCTTGAAAGCGCGCGGCTGGCGCTTCGTGGGACCCACCACTGTGTATGCGTTCTTGCAGTCGGTCGGTGTCGTCAACGACCATCCCAGTACTTGCTGGGCGCGCACGAAAGCGCAAGCCGCCCGCCAAGCCTTCCAGCCCCCGAAGCCCGCCCCATGAAAAAAGGCCGGCTGGGCGTGTGCCCAGCCGGCCTTCATCGGCTGCGGGATTACTTCGGCAGCACGACGGTGTCGATGACATGGATCACGCCATTGCTGGCGGCCACATCGGCCTGGATGACCTTGGCGCCGTTCACGGTCACGCCGCCGGTGGTGGCCACCGTCAGGTTTTGGCCGTTCACGGTCTTGACTTCACCGGCTTTCACGTCCTTGGCCATGACTTTGCCCGGCACCACGTGGTAGGTCAGGATGGCGCTCAGCTTGGCCTTGTCCTTCAGCAGCGCTTCCACGGTGCCGGCGGGCAGCTTGGCGAAGGCGGCGTCGGTCGGAGCGAACACGGTGAACGGGCCCTTGCCCTTCAGCGTGTCCACCAGGCCAGCGGCTTGCAGCGCGGTGGCCAGGGTCTTGAACTGGCCCGCAGCAACAGCGGTGTCCACGATGTCCTTGGCCTGCACGGCGAAGGTCGAGGCGGCGAGAGCGACGGCGGCGATCAGGTGTTTCATGGGATTCCTTGAGTGGGTGATGCGACGGCTTGATTGCCGACGTGGCCAGTATTGAACCAATCAGTTCACCGAGTAAACAGTAGGGTTTTAATGTGGATTGGTGTGAACAAAGCAACCCAGTGGCGTTTGCGGCGCAACTAAACTTGCCGACCATGACGACCCGCACCAAGCCCACCTTCCGCGAAACCATGCTGCAAGCGCGTGAGGACGCCATCCTGGACGCGGTGAACCGCTTGCTGGCCACCAAAGGCTTCGAGCTGATGACGGTGGACGAGGTGGTGGCCGATGTCGGCATCGCCAAGGCCAGCCTGTACAAGCACTTCGACAGCAAGGAAGAGCTGGCCGCCGCCGCCATGCAGCGCGTGCTGGCCACTGCCCAAAGCGTGGCTGCCGATCTGGACGCCGACCCGAGCTTGAGCCCGCTGGACAAGCTCAAAGGCGTCACCCGCTGGGCCATGCAAACCCAGCTGGCCGGGCAAATGCCCAGCTTGCCTTCGCACAACCAGACCTTGCGCGCGGCGTTGGGAGCCCACAAGGGCTACACCGACAGCCTGTTTGGCTTGTCCGAACAACTGGAGCAATGGATCGAGGCCGCGTTGGCCGATGGGAGCCTGCGCAGCAGCCTGCCCCCCACGCTGATGCTCTACACCGTGTTCGCTCGTGCCTGCGACCCTGTGCTGGGCTTCCTGCGCGGCAGCCTGCCCGACGCCGAGTTGGTGGAGGCCGTCCTCGACGCCACCTTCCACGGCCTGGCGCACCCGAGCAAGGTCGGCTCCTAAACTGCCGGGCTCCCGTACCGAATGGCCTGTTCAGGCCCCAGCCCCATGCAGCCCGTGATCGCCCCCAGCCTCCTGTCCGCCGACTTTGCCCGCCTCGGCGACGAATGCCGCAATGTGCTGGCAGCGGGTGCCGACTGGATCCATTTCGACGTGATGGACAACCATTACGTGCCCAACCTCACCTTCGGGCCCATGGTGTGCCAGGCGCTGCGCCCGCACTGCGTCAAGCCCGATGGCACGCCCGCGCTGATCGACGTGCACCTGATGGTCGAGCCCGTGGACGCGCTGGCCCAGGCCTTCTGTAAAGCCGGCGCCGATGTGGTGAGCTTCCACCCCGAGGCCAGCCGGCACGTGGACCGCACGCTGCAACTCATCAAGGCCGAGGGCAAGCAAGCGGGTTTGGTGTTCAACCCCGGCACGCCGCTCGATGTGTTGGACTGGGTGATCGACAAGGTCGACCTGATCCTGATCATGAGCGTCAACCCCGGCTTTGGCGGCCAAAGCTTCATCGACAGCGCGCTGCGCAAGCTCGAAGCCGCGCGCCGCCGCATCGAGCAAACGGGCCGCCCCATCCGCCTGGAAATCGACGGCGGCGTGAAGGTCGACAACATCCGCCGCATCGCCGATGCTGGCGCCGACACCTTCGTGGCCGGCTCGGCCATCTTTGGCCAGCCCGACTACCGCCGCGTCATCGACGCCATGCGCGCCGCGCTGGCGGCCTGATGAACTCCATCCTCATCGTCTGCCGCGCCAACCTCTGTCGCTCGCCCATGGCGGAGGTGGTGTTGCGCGCCTGTGCCCCGGCGATGGGTGTGACGCGCGTGGGCTCGGCCGGCGCCTGGGCGGGCTCGCGCCCCGAGCCCATGGATGCCCGGGCCAAGGCGGCCCTTGAGCGGCGCAAGTACACCGTGCCCCCGAAGTGGCGCTCGCGCCGCGTGCAGCGCGAGGACTTGGCCCAGTGGGACTTGATCTTGGCCGCCGACACCGAGGTGCTGGCCCACTTGCGGGCCCTGTGGCCCGAAGCGCCTGCCAACCGGCTGCGCCTGTTCCTGGACCACGTGCCCGAGCACCATGGCCAAGACCTGCCTGACCCGTACTTCAGCAGCACCGCCGGCTTTGAAGCCGTGCTCGATCTCATCGAGCGCAGCGTGGCCACCATCAGCCGCCGCCGTGTCTGAATCCCCAGCCGCCTTGCTGATCGATCTGGACGGCACGCTTGTCGACAGCCTGGGCGACTTTGTCGCTGCGCTCACGCTCACTGCCCACGATTTGGGCCAAGCCCCGCCGCCCGCCGAGCTGGTGCGCAACGCCATCGGCCGCGGCGGTCAAGCACTGATCCGCAGCATGCTGTGCCACTGGCAGCGCCCCGAAGCTGATTTCGAGCGGGCCTGGGCGCTGTATCAGGGCCATTACGCCGCCGTGAACGGCCAGCACGCGCAGGTGTTCCCTGGCACGTTAGAAGGCCTGGCCGCGCTGAAGCTGCCGCTGGCCTGCGTCACCAACAAGCCCACGCCCATGGCGGATGCCCTGCTGCAGGCGCTGGGCTTGCGCGCTCATTTCTCGGTGGTGGTGGGGCAACAGGGTCAACTGCGAGCCAAGCCGCACCCTGATGCCTTGTTGCACGCTTGCGCGCTGCTTCAAGTGCCCGCCGCCCGCACCTGGATGGTGGGCGACAGCCGCAACGATGCCGAAGCCGCTGCAGCGGCCGGCTGTGGGGCCGTGGTGCTGCTGCGCCACGGCTACAACCACGGGGAACCTGTCGAGGCCGTGCCCGCGCGGGCCCACCTCGACCGCTTGGATCAGCTCCCGGCTCTGCTGGCCGGGTAGCCGATCCGGCGCCTCATCAGCGCTTCTTACCCTGACCCAGCAGCTGCTCTTTCAGCTCGGCGCTGGGCGGGTTTGCGCCCAACCAAATGCGCAGCAGGCTGTTGTAGAACTCGGGCTCCTTGATGGCGTCGCCCACGGCCTTGCCATCCACGAACACCTGGGCGCCGACGTTGGGCACCCAGTCGACGTTCACGATGTCGCCGGAGGCCAGCTTCTTGCGCTCCGAGAACACCTGACCAAACTTGAACACGCCGTTGATCGAGCGAGCGCGCTCCTCGGGCAGCATGTTCTTTTCCATCGCGTCGGTGAAGGCCTTGCCCAGGTCCTTGCCATCGACATCGCGCAGCATGTGCAGGCTCACGCGCTTCGGGCCTGCTTGGCCAATGATGCCCTCGGGCGTGTTCGCCCTCTGCGGCAGGTACAGCGCCACGGCGTACACCTTGAACACGGCGCGGGATCGAACCCCTGCACCGTTGATTACCAGCTTGCTGCCGGCCACGTCCACGGTGCTGTCGAACTTCGCACCACCGGCTTCCACCGTTTGCGCTTGCGCGCCGAGGGGAAGGGCGAGGGCCAGCATGCTGGCCAAGAACAATCTGCGCATCAAAGGTCTCCTGTGTTGGCGGTTGCCGGGGGCGATTGTGTCGGCTTCGTCGTTAGCGTTACAAGCCGCCACACTGAGCGGGGATTTCGTCGGCACGCGGGTCCGCGCTGCTGCAACGCCGAAGGCTGCCATCGGGTGGACTCGTACACTCTGGCGCATGTTCGTTGCACGCAAGCACACACGCGGGTCTGGTGACCGGGGAGCCTGGCCCTGGCGGGCCTGAGCACGCGTTTTGTTGTTGCTCGGTTGCACCACTTTGGCAGCCGCCCCTCCTCTCTTGCAGGGCACCTTCCGTGATTTCGAACGACGAATTTGTGCGCTTGGCCGCCTCGGGCCTGAACCGCATCCCCTTGGTCCGTGAGCATTTCGCTGACCTTGAAACTCCCCTCTCGGTTTACCTCAAGCTGGCCGGTGGCCAGGCCAACAGCTTTTTGCTGGAGTCGGTCATCGGTGGCGAGCGCTTCGGGCGCTACTCCATCGTGGGTCTGCCGGCGCGCACGCTGCTGCGCGCTACCGGCACGCTGACCGAGCTGCTCACCGATGGCGAGGTGGTGGAGCGCTTTGAGGGCAACCCGCTGGACTTCATCGGCGCCTACCAAGAGCGCTTCCGCCCCGCCGTGCTGCCCAACCTGCCGCGCTTTTGCGGTGGCCTGGCCGGGTACTTCGGCTACGACACCGTGCGCGCGATCGAGCCGCGCTTGGCCGCCACGCGGCGCAGTGGTGGCTTGGGCACCCCTGACATCCAGCTGCTGCTGACCGAGGAGGTGGCGGTGATCGACAACCTCAGCGGCTGCCTCTACCTGATCGTTTGGGCGGATCCCGCTAAGGCTGGCGCTTACCACGCGGCCTTGGACCGCCTCGATGCCTTGAGCGCGCAACTGCGCCAAGCGGTGAGCACACCCGAGGTGCAGCCTCAAGCCCCGCAACCTGTGGAGCGAGAGCGCGACCCGGCCGAGTTCCAAGCCGCCGTGCGCCAGGCCCAGGCCTACATCGCCGCGGGCGACTGCATGCAGGTGGTCATTGGCCAGCGTCTCAAAAAGCGCTTCACGGCCAGCCCCTTGAGCCTGTACCGCGCGCTGCGCTCGCTCAACCCCAGCCCGTACATGTACTTTTATGACATGGGCGGCTTCCAGATCGTGGGCGCCTCGCCAGAGATCTTGGTGCGCGAGGAGCACCAGAGCGCAGAAGCTGGTGGTGGGCGCAAGGTCACCATTCGCCCACTGGCTGGCACGCGTCCGCGTGGGGCAAGCCCCGAGGCTGATGCGGCGCTGCAGGTCGAGTTGCAGGCCGATGCCAAAGAGCGCGCTGAGCACCTGATGTTGATCGACCTGGCCCGCAACGACATCGGCCGCATCGCACGCACCGGTAGCGTCAAGGTCACGCAGGCTTTCGATGTGGAGCGCTACTCGCACGTCATGCACATCGTCAGCAACGTCGAGGGCGTGCTGCGCCCTGAGGTGGGTCAACTGGACGTGCTGCGCGCCACCTTCCCGGCCGGCACCCTCACCGGCGCCCCCAAGGTGCGCGCGATGGAGCTGATCGACGAGCTGGAACCCGTCGAGCGCGGCAT
>CAZAIR010000059.1:0-13319 GCA_964485225.1 uncultured Burkholderiaceae bacterium | reverse complement strand
ATCACCCTGGCCTCCCTGCGCCGCGCTGCCGGCGGCGTCTGCATGCCGTCCGACAGCCTGCGCGTGGAAGGTGGCGACACCCTGGTGCTCAGCGGCACACCCGAACAACTGGCCCTGGCCGAGGAAAGGTTGCTGCGATGAACAGCGTGCCTTCTCAACCCAGCGCCGCCCGTGGGCGACCCGCACGCCCCAGCAGGCCACCCGATTCCGACCTCGGCCTGGCGCGCCGCGCCGCAGCCGAAGCCAAGCCAGGCCAAAGCCATCGCCATCTGGCTGCACGCTTCCAGGCCTGCTTGAGCGATGTGCCACTGTCGGTCGCCTTCAACGCCAGTGCTTTGGTCGCTGCCCAATGGCTGCCCTGGCAGTCGCCGCTGCTGCGCTGGGCCTGGACGCTGGGCTTGGGCGGCGTGCTGGTGCTCAACCTGCTGCTGTGGTGGCACTGGGGGCGCACGGCCGCACCCCGCCGGGTGCCGGTGCAGGCGGCCAGTGCCCTGGCCTTGGGCCAAGTGGCCGTGGGTTTGCTGTACGGGGCTTCGGCCACCCATCTGGTGCCCTTGCTGGACGCCACCGGACGCATGCTGCTGGTGGGTTTGCTGGCCGCCTTTTGGGCCGGGGGCGCATGGCTGCAAGCGCCGTTGGCGCGCGCCGCCCTGGGCTGGGTGCTGGGCCTGGGGCTCAGCCTGCAGCTCGGCCTGCTGGTGGGGCCGGCGGCCGAGATGCCGGGCGCCCAAGCCTTGTCGGCCCTGTGCGCCGTTTACACCGCCTTCTTGGCTGCGATGGTGAGCGTGGCCTCACGCCAACTGCGCGCGCGTTTGGTGCAGGCGGACCAGATCGATGGCCAGCTCGACACCCTGGACCTGCTGCTGCGCGACTTCGAAGCCAACGCCAGTGACTGGCTGTGGGAGCTGGACACCGAGGGCCGGCTGCTGCACGCCAGCGTGCACCTCAGCCGCGCCACCGCCCAAGCACCCGCCACGCTGCTGGGCCAAAGCTTTGTCGACGTGCTGCACGCGCTCAGCCCCCAGCTCTCGCCCGACGAAGCCTTGACCCCGGCGCTGGCCAAGTTGTCTCGCCAGTTGGGACAAGCCAAGCCTTTCGCCGGTCTGCTGGTGCCCTGGTCGGCAGAAGGCGCTCCGCGTTGGTGGTCACTCAAGGCGCAGCCTCTGTTCGATGAGGAGGGCGAGTGGGCCGGCTGGCGCGGGGTGGCCAGCGACGTCACTGCCGTGCACCTGCGCGAAGCCGAGCTGCACCGCTTGGCCCACCACGACAGCCTGACCGGCTTGGCCAACCGCCACCAGCTGATGCAAAGCCTGCGCCAGTGGTTGCCACGCAAGCCCTGTGCGCTGTTGCTGCTCGACCTGGACAACTTCAAAACCGTCAACGACAGCCTGGGCCACACCGCCGGCGACGAGCTGCTGCGCGGCGCCACCGCAGCGCTGCGCCCCCAAGTGCCTCCCGGCGCGCTGCTGGCACGGCTAGGGGGCGACGAATTCGCCCTGCTGCTACCGGATACCCCCTACCCCTCGTCGGTACCCAATGTCACCGCCTTGGCCGAGCGACTGCGTGAAGCCCTGGCGCTGCCGCTGATGGTGCAGGGCCAGCAGATCGACCTGCGGGTGAGCCTGGGCCTGGCCTTTGCGCCGCACGATGCTGACGAAGCCGACGGCCTGCTGCGCTGTGCCGACCTGGCCATGTACGCCGCCAAGTCCGCGGGGCGCGACCGGCTTCACCGCTTCCAACCAGCGTTGGCCCGCGAGGCCGAACGGCGCCTGACACTGGCCGCCGAGCTGCTCGGCGCCCTGCAGCGCCACGAACTGCAAACCGTCTACCAGCCCAAGTTCAAGCTGGCAGGCGGCGATCTGGTTGGGTTCGAGGCCCTGGTGCGCTGGCAGCACCCCGTGCACGGCACGGTGGCGCCCAGTCTGTTCGTGCCCTTGGCCGAAGAAACCGGCATGGTGATGGCGCTGGGCGAGCACGTGCTGCGCCAGACCTGCCTCGAGGCAGCGCACTGGCCCGCGCCGCTGTCGCTGGCGGTCAATGTGTCAGCCAAGCAGCTCGAAGCCGGCAACCTGCACCTGCTGGTGCAACGCTGTCTGACGGAAAGCGGCCTGCCCGCCGAGCGCCTGGAGCTGGAGCTGACCGAATCGGCCCTCCTGAACCACAGCGACCGTGTGCTGGAACAACTCATGCACTTGCGCCGCATGGGCGTGCGCCTGGCGCTGGACGACTTTGGCACCGGCTTCTCCAGCCTCGCTTACCTGCAGCAGCTGCCGCTAACCAACCTGAAGATCGACCGCAGCTTCGTCATTGCCCTGTCGGCCGAGAAGCCCGACCGCAAGGCCGTCGCCATCGTGCAGGCCGTCATCGCACTGGCCGAAGGCATTGGCGCCACCACCACCGCCGAGGGGCTGGACACCCCGCAGCAGATCGAGCGCCTGCGCGCCATGGGCTGCGAACTGGGCCAAGGCTACGGCCTTTGCCGCCCCATGCCAGCAGGCCAGGCGCGCAGCCTGATGGTGGGCGGGCCGTTTGCCACCGTGGCCATGTCCAACCCCGGCGCGGTCATCAACCGGCTGACCCTCGGCACCCCTGAGGCGCCATGAGCCCGCTGGCGCCCTCCCGCTCCTGGCTTCAACGCGGGTTCGGCCGGCGCGGCTGGCGCATCCAGGTGGTGGTCACGGCGCTGATGGTGGCCAGCATGGGCCTGATGGCCAGTTTCTTGGTCGGTGCGGGCTTGGTGGCCACCGAGACCCGCCTTGTTCAAGACGCCAACCGCGACGCCAACACCGTCGCACAGCTCCTCGCGGCCCGCACGCGATCGTGGCTATCGCCCACCACCGGCGCGCTGCGCCAACTGGCGCTGGGCACCTTGTCCGAAACCACCACCCTGGAGGCACGGCTGGCCGCCGTGCCGGGTTTGGTGGACGAACTGACCGCCGAGCCGCTGCTGGCCACGCTCTATATCGGCTGGCGCAACGGCGACTTCTTGCTGGTGCGCCCGCTGCGCGATGCCGCCACCCGCCAACAGATGCAGGCCCCGCCCGAGGCCCAGGTGATGGTGCAGTCCATCGAGGTGGACGGCACCGGGCTCGCCCAACACCGCCATGTGTTCCTCGGGGCCGACGGCCAAGTGCTGGCGCTGCGTCCCATCCCCTCCACCGGGTTTGACCCCCGCACCCGTCCCTGGTTCACCGGCGCCTTGGGTACCGAAGAGACCGTGCAGTCGGCGCCCTACGCCTTCTTCACCACCGGCGATGTCGGCATCACCCTCAGCCGCCGCAGCGCCGATGCGCGGGCTGTGGTGGGCGCCGACATCACCCTGCAAACCCTGGCTACCACCTTGGCCGAGCAGCGCACCCTGCCCGCCATGCGCTTGGCCCTGGTGGACCGCGAAGCCCGCGTGCTGGCCAGTGCCGATGCGCCCATGGCCCCGCTGCGCCACGCCGCCCAGTTGTTGAGCTTGCGCGACTTGCACGTGCCAGCGCTGGAGCAGCTGTGGGCGCTGCCCGAAACCACCACCCAAGCCGTGCTGCTGGACGTGGACGGCAGCACCTGGGTGGGCGCCCGCACCACCGCCGCGCTGGGCTTGGGGCAGCGCAACGTGCTGCTCATCGCCACCCCGTTCGATGCGCTGGTGGCGCCGGCGCGCGAGCGGGCCCGCACCGTGCTGGCCCTGACGGCCGGCCTGGCCCTGTTGCTGCTGCCGCTGGGCTGGTGGGGCGGTCGGGCCATCGGCCGGCGGCTCGATCAGTTGCAGCGCAGCACCGCGCGCCTGGTGCGCTTTGATTTCAGCCACACCGACATGCCGGAGTCGGGCCTGCGCGAGGTCAACGAACTGGCTGGCACCTTGGCGCAAATGCGCGCCACCATCGAGGCCTTTTCGCAGCTCAGCCAGCGCATGGCCACCGAGCCCGAGCTGGGCCGCATGCTGGGCGATGTGCTGGCCCAACTGGTACTGGCCCTGCACGCCCAGGCCGCCCGCGTGTACTTGGCCGAAGCCAACGGCCTCACACTGCAGCGCAGCGCAGATGCCGGCACATTGGCTCAAGCGCGCCCAGACAGCTTCGATCTGGAGGCCCCGGCCACCCCCCCCGTGGCCGCGCCCCCCAGCCACGACGGCTTGCACCAGCTGGACCTTCCCTTGCGCGGGCGACAGGGCCGCTTGCATGGGCTGCTGGTGCTGGAGGTGCGCGACGACGCCGCCCACGGCGATCCCGCCTTCTTGGCCTTCGCCCAACGCCTCTCGGGCATGCTGGCCGTGGCCATCGAAACGCGCGAACTGATCCAGGCCCAGCGCCAGCTGTTCGACGCCGTGATCCGGCTCATGGCGAGCGCGACCGACGCCAAGAGCCCCTACACCGGCGGCCACTGCGACCGCGTGCCGAAGATGGCCACGGCGCTGATGGAGCGCCTGTGCGCCGAAACCGAAGGCCCGTATGCCGGCGTGCAGCGCAACGACGAGCAGCGCTACGCCTTCCACCTCGGCGCCTGGCTGCACGATTGCGGCAAGGTCACCAGCCCCGAGCACATCGTTGACAAAGCCACCAAGCTGGAGCTGATCCACAACCGCATCCACGAGGTGCGCACCCGCTTCGAGGTGCTGTGGCGCGACGCTGAAATCGCCCACCTGCTGCGCCTGCAAGCGGGCGAAGCACCCGAGGCCAGCGCCACCCAGCGCGATGCCGAACAAGCCCAGTTGCGCGACGACTTCGCTTTCGTCGCGGCTTGCAACGTGGGCGGCGAGTTCATGTCCGACGAGGCCGTCGAGCGGCTGCGCACCATCGCCGCACGCACCTGGCAGCGCCACTTCGACCGGCAGCTCGGCCTGTCCATCGAAGAAGCGCAGCGGCTGCAAGCGAACAAAGTCGATGGCACGCTGCCGGCCACCGAACAGCTGCTGGCCGACCGGCCCGAACACATCGTGCCCTGGGGCAACCGCCGCCCAGCGGTCGAGCGCGACGACCCCCGCAACACCCACGGCTTCGACATGCGCCTGCCCGCGCAAGCGCAACACCAGGGCGAGCTGCACAACTTGAGCGTGCGGCGCGGCACTTTGACCGACGAAGACCGCTTCAAGATCAACGAGCACATCGTGCAGACCTTCACCATGCTCAAAGGTCTGCCGTGGCCGGCAGGCTTGGAGAGCGTGCCGCACATGGCCGCCACCCACCACGAGCGCCTGGACGGCCAGGGCTACCCGCGCCGCTTGGGCGCCGAGGCGCTGACGCTGGAAGACCGCGTGATGGCCCTGGCCGATGTGTTCGAGGCGCTGACCGCCGCCGACCGCCCCTACAAGCCCGCCAAAACACTCACCGAGAGCCTGCGCATCATGGCCTTCATGGCGCGGGACCAGCACCTCGACCCCGAGTTGTTCCGCTACTTCCTGCGCAGCCGCTTGTGGGCCCAGTTTGGGCACGACTACCTGCAGCCTGCGCAACGCGATGACGTGAACCTCGACGCCATCGAAGCCCTGCTCACCCCCTCACCATGACCCTTGCACCTCCGCGCCGCCGCTTGATCTTGATGCGCCACGGCGCCGTTCAGTACGTCGACCCCGCCACCGGCACCCCCTTGCCGGCCGAGACCGTACCCCTCACCGCCGAAGGCTGGGGCCAGGCGTTGACCGCCGGCCAGGCGCTGGCCGGCGCCGGCATCCGGCCCGACCTGTGCATCCACACCGGCCTGCCGCGCACCGAGCAAACGCTGGCCGCTGTGCGCCAAGGCTGCGGTGGCCCCGAGCCCGAGGTCTGGCCCAGCCTGCAAGAGATCCACGGCGGCCGGCTGCGCGACATCCCGCCCGAAGCCCTGGCCCGCACCTTCACCGCGCTACAGCGCGGTCCGCTCACCGACGACACCCAATTCCTGCAAGGCGAAAGCCTGGGCGCTTTGCTCGACCGCGTGCTGCCTGCCCTGGCCGCACTGCGCGCCCGCACCGACTGGCGCACCGCGCTGGTGGTGGCCCACGGCGTCGTGAACGCCGCCCTGCTCAGCCACGTGGTGAGCGGCGGGCAGCGCCTGGTGCTGCCCGGCTGGCAGCAAAACCCCGCTTGCCTGAACCTCATCGACCTAGGGCCCGAGCCCGGCACCGACGTGCTGCGCAGCGTCAACCTGAACCCCATCGACTGGCTGCAGCCCCACGCGCGGCACACCACGATGGAGCTGCTGCTGGCCGACTTCAGCGCCCACGTCGCCGCCCGCCAGGCCCCCGGCTGACGCCCTGCAAGTCCTAAACATGAACTAAACAGTTCAAATTAAGAACAAACACTAACAATAGGTACAATCGGGTCGCTGTTTAATCTGTCGTGGACAAACACCGGACGGTCCGGTGTGCGCCATCCCACAGATCCAGGAGATCCGCCATGCACCGTCGCCACCTGCTTGCCGCTGCCGCCATTCCCGCCCTCGCTGGCCTCACCGCTTGTGGCGGTGGCGACGGCGACCCCACCATCACCGACCGCCTGAGCGCCGAAGCCGACTACAGCACCCTGTTTGCCGCCGTGAGCGCCGCTGGCCTGACCAGCACCCTCAGCGGCCCCGGCCCGTTCACCCTGTTCGCCCCCACCAACGCCGCGTTCAACGCCGTGCTCACCGAGTTGGGCCTGACGCTGAACGCGCTGCTGGCCAACACCACGCTGCTGAACAGCGTGCTCACCACCCACGTGCTGCCTGCCCGCGTGCTGGCCGCCAGCGTGCCCAACGGCTTGGCCGTGACCACCGTTCAAGGCGGCATCCTCAAGCCCGAGCGCCCAGCCGCTGGCGGCGTCACGATCCAAGACGGCCGCAACCGTGTGGCCCGTGTGACGGCCACCGACTCGCTGTGCAGCAACGGTGTCATCCACCGCATCGACCGCGTGCTGCTGCCCGCCAACCGCAACATCGTTGAAACCGCGGTCGCCTCGGCGCCGGAGTTCAGCATCCTGGTGGCCGCCGTCACCGCCGCTGGTCTGGGCAACGCCCTCAGCGCACCCGGCCCCTTGACCGTGTTCGCCCCCACCAATGCCGCCTTTGCCGCGCTGCTGACCGAGCTCAACATCACCCAGGCCGCGCTGCTGGCCAACGTGCCGCTGCTGACCTCGGTGCTGACCTACCACGTGGTCAGTGGCCGCGTGCTGCGCGCCGGCGTGCCCGTGGGCACCGACATCACCACGCTGCAAACCGGCCGCTTCCGCGTGGACGCCAACCTCGTCATCACCGACGCCCGCGCCCGCACCAGCCGCATCACCGCCACCGATGTGCTGTGCACCAACGGCGTGATCCACGTCATCGACCGCGTGATCCTGCCGCCCGTGGCCGCCTGATCCACTCGCTAGCATCGGCCGCATGGTTTACCGCCTTGCGGCCGATGGGGTGCTGATCCTGCACCTGGCCTTCATCCTGTTTGCGCTGCTCGGGGCCTTGCTGGCCCTGCGCTGGCTGTGGGTGCTGGCCCTGCAACTGCCCGCCCTGGCCTGGGCGGTGCATGTGATGGCCAGCGGCAGCATCTGCCCGCTCACCCCGCTGGAGAACCGCCTGCGTGCGCTGGCCGGCGAGCGCGGCTTCGAGGGCGGCTTCGTCGAGCACTACCTGCTCGCCACCATCTACCCCGAGGGCCTGACCCGGGGGGTGCAAATCGGCCTCGGGGTCGGTGTGCTGCTGGTCAACGTCGCCGTCTACGCCTGGATCTGGCGGCGCCAGCTCGGCTTCATTTCCCGATACAGAAGCGACTGAAGATCTCGCCCAGCAAATCGTCGGCCGTGAACTGGCCGGTGATGGCGCCCAGGGCCTCTTGCGCCAAGCGCAACTCTTCGGCCACCAAGTCCAGCGCCGGCCGCGGCACGCCCACATGGGCGTGGGCAACGCCCAGGTGTTCGGTGGTGGCGTCCAGCGCCTGCACATGGCGCTGGCGCGCAATGAACAAACCTTCCGGCACCGCCTGCCAACCCACGCGCTGCAGCAGCGCTTGGCGCAGCGCGTCCAGGCCCGCGCCGGTTTGCGCGCTCAAGCACAGCGCGCCCTCGGGCACGGCGGCTTGCGGCGCGGCGTCGTGCTTGTTGTAGGCGTGCAGCAGGTGCTCGGGCAGGCGCGGGTCTTGCGCCGCCAACAGGCCGCGAATACGCGCGTCCTCGCGCTGGTAGTCGGCGTCGTGCAGGCGCGTCAGGTCGTGCAGGAACAGCACCACATCGGCGTCGGCAATGGCGGCCCAGCTGCGCTGCACGCCGATCTGCTCCACCACGTCATCGGTCTCACGCAGGCCGGCGGTATCGGTGATGTGCAGCGGCACGCCTTCGATCTGGATGCTTTGCTGCAGCGCGTCACGCGTGGTGCCGGCAATGGGCGTCACGATGGCCAGCTCGGCCCCGGCGAGCGCGTTCAGCAGCGCGCTTTTGCCCACATTGGGCTGGCCGGCCAGCACCACCTTCAGGCCCTCGCGCAGCAGCGCGCCCTGGCGCGTGCGCTGGCGGATGTGCGCCAAGCGCTGCTGCAAACCGGCCAGCTGGCCCAGCACATCGGCCTGCTGCACGAACTCCACGTCCTCTTCCTCGGGGAAGTCGAGCGTGGCCTCCACGAACATGCGCAGCCGCACCAGCGCATCGCGCAGGCCGTTCACCTCGGTCGACAAAGCGCCATCCAGCGCCCGCGACGCGCTACGCGCCGCCGCCTCGGTGCTGGCATCGATCAAGTCGGCCACCGCCTCGGCTTGCGCCAAGTCCAGCTTGCCGTTCAGGTAGGCGCGCTGCGTGAACTCACCCGGCTCGGCCAGGCGCAAGCCCGGCATGGCCTGCAGGCAGCGCGCCAGCAGCAACTGCAAGATCACCGGCCCGCCGTGGGCCTGCAGCTCCAGCACGTGCTCGCCGGTGTAGCTGTGCGGCGCCGGGAAGTGCAGCGCCAGGCCGTGGTCGATGGCACTGCCATCGGCCGCGCGCAAGGCACCGTAGTGCGCGTGACGGGCTTTCAGCGCCTGCCCGCACAAGGCGTCGATCAAACCGTCCAGCGGCTGCCGCGCCGACACCCGCACGATGCCCACCGCCCCCCGACCGGGCGCGGTGGCAATGGCGGCGATGGGGTCGTTGTGGCGGGCCAGCATGATGCGATTGTCCAAATGAAAACGCCGTGCCAGCCCCTCGGACTGCACGGCGTCATCGTGATCAGCGGGGAACGCGCCGCCGCCGGGCCGCCCCAAGGCGGCGCGAGCCCCCTCGGGCGGGCTGAGATGCGACCGAGCAAGCCCTGAGGGCTTGCGACGCGCTTCGAAGGGGCACCCACATCTCGGGTGGGCGCCCGGCGCAGGTGCCGGGGCGTTCAGCCCACGGCCCCGCAGCCTGGGGGCTCAGTGTTCAACGCCCATTTGCTTGTTGATCAGCCACTGTTGGGCAATCGAGAGCAAGTTGTTCGTCAACCAGTACAGCACCAGGCCCGACGGGAAGAAGAAGAACATGAAGCCGAAAGCGATGGGCATGAACCACATCAGCTTGGCCTGCATCGGGTCGGTGGGCGCCGGTTGCAGCCACACCTGCAGCAAGCTCGACGCCATCAGCAGCACCGGCAAGATGAACCACGGGTCGGTGGCGGACAGGTCGGTGATCCAACCCAGCCACGGCGCATGGCGCATCTCAACGCTGCTCAGCAGCACCCAGTACAGCGCAATGAAGAAGGGCATCTGCAACAGGATGGGCAGGCAAGACCCCAACGGGTTCACCTTCTCGTCCCGGTAGAGCTTCATCATTTCTTGCTGCATCTGCTGCGGCTTGTCTTTCAGGCGCTCGCGCAGCTCCATCACGCGCGGGTTCACCTTCTTCATCTTGGCCATGCTGCGGTAAGCGCTGGCGTTCAGGCCGTAGAAGGCGATCTTCAGCAGCACCACCAACAGCACGATCGACCAACCCCAGTTGCCCACCACGCTGTGGATCATGTCCATCAGCCAGAACAGCGGCTTGGCCAGCATGCGGAAGATGCCGTAGTCCTTCACCAGCTCCAGGCCCGGGGCCAGCTTGGCCAGCTTGGTTTCTTCTTGCGGGCCCACGTAGAGCACATCGTCCGCGTGCACGCTGGCGCCCGGCGCCACTTGCTGCATCGGCAGCACCATGCCCACGGCATAGAGGGCCGTGCCAGGCAGCTTGCGCACATAAAACTCGCGCTCAGCCGCCTCGGTGCGCAGCCAGGCGCTCACGAAGTAGTGCTGCACCATCGCCACCCAGCCATCCTGGGCCAGCTTCTCGCCGGTGAAGCCTTTGTTGTTGTCGAGGTCCTTGAACTCGATCTTGTTGTACTTGGCCTTGTCATTGAAGATCGCCGGCCCCGTGAAGGTGTGGGTGCCGGTGTACTTCGAGCCTTGCGACAGCTGCGTGCCGTCGCGCTGCAGTTGCACATACAGCTGCGGCTTGACCGGGGCCTCGCCCACGTTCTGCACCTCGTGGCGCACCTTGATGGCGTAGCTGCCGCGCTCGAAGGTGTAGGTCTTGACCAGCTTCAGGCCGCCCATGGGCGCCGACTCAAAGCGCAGGTTCAACTGCTTGTCGCCGTCCTTCAGCGCGCGCTCTGGCGTCACCAAGGTCATCGGCGTTTGGTGCGACGGCGCACCCGGCACGCCCACCAAGCCCGACTGGGCGGCGTAGCCATGCGACGGGTCGATGACGCGCATCGGCACACCCGTCTTGGTGTCGTCTTGCACCTTCAACAGGTCCAGCGTCACCAAGCTCGCACCCAGCGTGTCGAAACGCGCCTTCACCAGGTCGGTGGTGATGTCGATCAACTCACCCTGCGCCAAACCCGGGGCTGCCGTGGTCACTTGGCCCACGGCGGCCGGTGTGGCACCTTGACCGGCTTGCATCGGCTGCGGCAAAGCAGCACTGCCCGCTGCGGCAGGGCCGGCCGGCGCCGTTGCCACTGGCCGTGCGGGGGCCGGGCTGAACATCGAAGGATGACCTTGGTGCTTCTGCCAGCCGTCCCACAACAGAACCAGCGACATGGTGAAGACCACCCAAAGCACAAGACGGCGGATATCGGTCATGGGGACGCAGACGAAGAAGATGAAAAGAGGCGGGTGAACAAGCGCGGGCGCTCTTCCGGCACCGGATCGTGTCCACCCAAGCAAAACGGGTGGCAGCGCAGCAAACGCCGCGCCGCCAAGTAGCTGCCTGCGCCGGCACCGTGGCGGTCCAGCGCTTGCAAGGCGTAGTTCGAGCAGCTCGGGCTGTAGCGGCAGCCCGCATTCAACCAGTGACTGAAAAACAGTTGGTAGAAGCGCACCAATCCGCGCAGCAATCGCTTCATGGCGCTTTGGCGGGACGGGGGTTCAGGGCGCGGCGCCACAGCAGCGCCAAATCAGCGCGCAGGTGCGCGCGCAGCGCATCGCTGCTGGCGCTGGGGAATTGCTTCTTGTCGATCGGCGCGCGCAGGCGCACGCTCCACAGGCCTGGCGGCAAAGGCGCCGATGCCTGCAGTTGCTCCATCAGCGTGGCGCGAACCAAGCGCCGAACCAAATTGCGCGTCACGGCCCGCTTCGCCAACCGCTTGGGAACGACCAAACCCAGCCAATGCCCCTGAGGCTCGGCTTCAGGTGCTGGCTGGGCGGATTGATCCACAGCGGGTTTGGCGTGCGTTGGCATGTCTGTGGATAACCCAGTGGACAAGCTGTGACCTGGCGGCATAGCCCTACTGGGCTCACTGCGCAAGTGGTTCACGGCAAACAAGTTGGAGCGGGCGCGGCTGGGCGTACCCAGCAAGCGCTCAAAGTCGGCCGCACGCTGGATGCGGCCCAGTTGGGAGCGTGCCGGCAGCGGCATCGCGCCGTGCCGGCGCTGACCTTAGACGGCCAGGCGCTTGCGGCCCTTGGCGCGGCGTGCGTTCAGCACAGCGCGGCCACCGCGGCTCTTCATACGGACGAGGAAGCCGTGCGTACGGGCGCGGCGGACCTTGGAGCCTTGGTAAGTGCGTTTCATGGGATCACCTTGTTCATCGTGGTCTGCACGCCAACGGCTTCAAAAAAACAGCGGCACGCACGACGGGGTTTGGGGCTCGCTCTCAATCGATGTGGCCCAGGGCAAGCCCCAAACCAAACACCCGCTGAGCGGCGAAAAGCCCGCGATTACACCAAAGCTTTCCCCTGCCGGTCAAGAGCCAGGCCCAGAAGCAGGGTGAAGCGCGGGGGCGCCCGAGGGAAAATTCCTGTGGATAAGCCGGCCGCGGAAGCCCCAAATCTCTACAATCCGCAGCCGCGAAAAGAGACTTGTCCACATGTCCGCTGATGTCCGCCTCTGTGCCCTCTGCTGTGTCTGCTGACGCCCTGCCGGGTGCCGGCCTCCCCCCTGAGGCCCCTGGCGCCGCGTCATCGGCGCTGTGGGCCCGTGCGTGCGGCCAACTGGCCGCCGAGCTGCCCGAGCAGCAGTTCAACACCTGGATCCGCCCCCTCGAAGAGCCCAGCCTGAGCCTGGAATCTGACGGCTGGGTGGCGCGGCTGGGCGTGCCCAACCGCTTCAAGCTCGACTGGATCCGCACCCAGTACGCCACCCGCCTTGAAGGCATCTTGAGCGACTTGGCCGGCATGCCCGTGCGCTTGGCGCTGGCCGTGGTGGCCGGCTCGGGCCCGGTGCGCCCCAACCCGCCCACGGTGCTGAACGCCAACGGCGCGGCCCGCAGCGCCAGCAGCGCCCCGGCGCCCGCCACCACCAACACCGCCAGCCAGCCCACCAACACCTGGGCCGGCAGCACGGCCGTGGCGCCCAGCAACCGGCTCAACCCCGCGCTCACGTTCGACACCCTGGTGGCCGGCCGCGCCAACCAAATGGCGCGCACCGCGGCCCTGCACGTGGCCGGGGCACCGGGCGCCACCTACAACCCGCTGTTCATTTACGGCGGCGTGGGCCTCGGCAAAACCCACTTGGTGCACGCCGTGGGCAACGCCCTGCTGGCCGACCGCCCCGACGCCCGCATCCTGTACCTGCACGCCGAGCAGTTCATCAGCGACGTGGTCAAGAACTACCAGCGCAAGACCTTCGACGAGCTCAAGGCCAAGTACCACTCGCTCGACCTGCTGCTGATCGACGACGTGCAGTTCTTCGCCGGCAAAGAGCGCACCCAGGAAGAGTTCTTCAACACCTTCGAGGCGCTGCTGGCCAAGAAGGCGCACATCATCATGACGTCGGACACCTACCCCAAGGGGCTGGTGGACATCGACGAGCGCCTGACCAGCCGCTTCGACGCCGGCCTGACGGTGGCCATCGAGCCGCCCGAGCTGGAGATGCGCGTGGCCATCCTGATGCGCAAGGCCGAGGCCGACGGCAGCAGCATGCCCGAGGACGTGGCCTTCTTCGTGGCCAAGAACGTGCGCGCCAACGTGCGCG
>CAZAIR010000058.1:0-13544 GCA_964485225.1 uncultured Burkholderiaceae bacterium | reverse complement strand
GCGCGTGCGGCGCTCAACCTCGGCAGCCAGGAACGCACTGCGGTCGCGCAGGAAATCGGCAGCGGCTTTGAGCTGCAGGTGGGTGCGCACGCGCGCCTCCACGATGGGCGGACTGATGGGCTTGGTGATGTAGTCGACCGCACCCAGCGACAAGCCCAGCGTCTCGTCCTCTGCCTCGGCTTTCGCGGTCAAAAAGATGACCGGGATGTCGGCCGTGGCGGGGTCGGCCTTCAGTTGGCGGCACACCTCGTAGCCGTCCATGCCGGGCATCATGATGTCGAGCAAGATCAAGTCGGGCGCGGGCTGGGCCCGGGCCAACTCCAATGCGCGTGGGCCGTTGTTGGCCACCTTGAGCCGGTAACTGGGCCGCAGCAAGCCCACCATCAGCGACAGGTTCTCAGCCACGTCGTCCACCACCAAGATGTGGGGCAGGTCGTCCAAAGTGGGGCTCATGGGGTGGTCGGCAGGTGGGGGGTGAGGAGGGCCAGCGCGTTGTCAAACTCGAACTGCTGAACCTTGGCGAACAAGACTTCGGCCTCGTGACCCAGCAAGTGTTGCAGTGCTGGCAGGTGGCGCTGCAGCCAGCCCAGCGCATCCGGG
Organism: uncultured Burkholderiaceae bacterium; assembly: GCA_964485225.1. Classification (GTDB taxonomy): domain Bacteria; phylum Pseudomonadota; class Gammaproteobacteria; order Burkholderiales; family Burkholderiaceae_C; genus Inhella. The sequence continues at coordinate 12,944 of CAZAIR010000058.1, read as the reverse complement.
TCGCCATCGCGCAGCAACTTGGCCAGCGCGGGCAGGTGGGCCTCGGCGGCATGCTGGGCAGAGGCAGCGCCCTGCGGCGGCTGCAAAGCGCCACCGACAGCCTGGGCCAGCGCGGTGCGCAGCGCCTCACTCAGGGTGCGTGTGGTCGATTCGATGGCGCCAATGGCTTCGCCGGCCGCGAGCGGATCTTCATGCAGTCGTCGCTCAGCCGCTTCACAACGGCTGTGCAGCAAGGTAGCGCCCAGGTTGCCAGCCACGCCTTTGAGGCTGTGGACGCGCAGCCGCAGGGGCTCGATATCGGGCGCCAGTCCGTCGCCCCGGCGCAAGCTGCCGCCCAGCTGCTGCAGGTCCATCACGGTGCTGCTCTGGCTGTCCACGAAGCGCTGCAGCAGCTCCAGGTACAGGTCGGCCTTGTGGCCGCAGCGGCGCAAGCCGGCTCGCAAATCCAGCCCGTGGATGAGTTGCAGCGGCGCCAGGCGCGGGTCGTTGGCCACCGGCACCGGGCCGCTGGGCGGCGCCATCGCCGGGCTCAAGGCGGGCAGCCAGCGGCGCACGGTCGCCACCAGCGCATCCACATCCACCGGCTTGGCCACAAAGTCGTTCATGCCCGCAGCCGTACAGCGATCACGGTCCTCGGTCATCACATTGGCGGTCATGGCGATCACAGGCAGCGTGGTCCAGCGCGGGTCGGCGCGCAGCGCGCGCGTCGCGGCCAAGCCGTCCATCACGGGCATGTGCATGTCCATGAAGACCAAATCAAACGGTGGCTCGGTGTCCAGTCGGTGCAGCGCCTCCTGGCCATGGTGGGCCAGTTCCACGGTGAGGCCCAGGTCTTGCAGCATCTCGCGGGCGATTTGCTGGTTGATGGCGTTGTCCTCCACCACCAGCACGCGGCCCTGCACCTGGGCACCCGGCGCGGTGGGTGCCGTTGCGGGCGCGTGGGTGCGCGCAGCTTGAGGCGCCAGACTCAGCAGCAGGTTGTCGAACAACACCGAGGCATTGACCGGCTTGACCATCACGGTGGAGAAGCCGTTCTCCAGCGCCTCGCGCAACACCTCGTCGCGGCCACGGCCCGTGACCAGCATCAAGCGCGGCTGTTGGGGCAGAGGCAATGCGCGGATGTGCTGGCCGGTCTCGATGCCGGTCATCTGCGGCATGCTCCAGTCGAGCAACACCACGTCGTAAGGCCGCCCTTCGGCCTGCGCCGCTTGCACGGCCGCCACGGCTTGCAAGCCGTCGCTGGCGGTGTCGGCCTGCAAACCCAGGCTGTCGAGCAGGCGGGCGATCACGTCCCGCGCCGCCTCGTTGTCGTCCACCGCCAGCACGCGACGGCCCTGCAGTTGGCTGGGATCGAGCACCAGCTCGCTCTGCGCCCCGAATCCGAAGCGCGCCGTGAACCAGAAGGTGGAGCCCCGACCGGGCTCGCTGTCGACGCCAATCTCCCCACCCATCAGCTGCACCAAGCGCTGGGAGATGGCCAAACCCAGGCCGGTGCCGCCATGCTGGCGGCTGGTCGAAGCGTCGGCTTGGTGGAAGCTTTGGAACAGCTGCTCAATCTGGTCGCGCCGCAGGCCCACGCCGGTATCGCTGACCTCGAAGCGCAACTGCGCCACCCCCTCGTCTTGACCCAGCAACTTGACGCGCACCACCACATCACCTTGCTCAGTGAACTTGACGGCGTTGCTGCCCAAATTGATCAGCACCTGGCCCAAGCGCAAAGGGTCGCCCAGCAAGCAGTTGGGCACCTCGGGCTCCAAGTCCAGTACGAGCTCCAGGCCCTTGTCAGCGGCCTTGTTGCCAATCAGGGTGAACACGTTGTCCAGCACCGGCAGCAGCTGGAAGTCGATGCGCTCGAGCACCAGTTTGTCGGCCTCGATCTTGGAGAAATCCAGGATCTCGTTGATCACGCCCAGCAGGTGCTGTGAGGACATCTGGATCTTGTGCAGGTAGTCGCGCTGCTGCGCATCCAGCGGTGTGCGCAAGGCCAAGTGCGCCATGCCGATGATGGCGTTCATCGGCGTGCGGATCTCGTGGCTCATGTTGGCCAAGAAGCGGCTCTTGGCCACGCTGGCGGTCTCGGCCTGCACCTTGGCCGCGGCCAGCGCCTCTGCAGCGTCGTGCTCGGGCGTCAGGTCCTCTACCACGGCCAGGGTGACCTGTCCGTCATCACGGTCCAGGCGCCGGGCCGAGATGCGGGCCCAAAACAGCCGGCCGTCGCTGCGCCGCATCAGGTGCTCCCGCAGGTGGGTGCGCCCGGCGTCCAGGTCGGCGTTGAGCTCGGCGCCCACGGTGTCGTAGTCGGCCTGGCTCAGGTACCAATCGCGCGTCGGCTGGCCCACGCCGGCGCCTGGCGCGTAACCAAACAGCTCTTCGGCTTTGGTGTTGCAGCGCAGGACTTTGCGGTCCTTGATCAGCAAGATGCCCACCGTGGCGCTCTCGACGATCAGCGTCACCTCCTGCGTCAGTTGCTTGAGGCGGTCGCGCTCGCGCGCCAGGGCGTCGGCGGTGGATTGCAACGAAGCGGTGCGCTCTTGCACCGTGGCCTCAAGGTGGGTGTTGAGGGCATGGATCTCGTCCTCGGCGCGCCGACGCTCGGTCACGTCGCGCAAGATGACGGTGTAGAAGTCGGCGCCCTGCACCTTGGCGTGGCTGATCGAGGCCTCGGCCGGGAATTCTTCGCCGTTCCAGCGCCGCCCGAAAACGACGGACACCGAAGCGGCATGCCGTTGGGTGATCTGCTCTTCGCCAAAGCGCCGCACATGCTCACGGTGCTGCTCGCGAAAGCGCTCGGGCAGCAAAACGTCGATGGGCTGCCCCAGGAGGGTGCTTTCTTCGACGCCGAACAGTTGCAGCGCAGCGGGGTTGGCCATGACCACGCGCTGCGCGCCGTCGATGGTCAGGATGGCGTCCATGGCCGACTCCACCAGGGACACGGTGCGCGCCCGCGCCGTCTCTGCATCTTGTCGGGCGGCCGCCACCTCGCGTGCCATTTGGTTGAAGCGCCGTCCCAGCGCTCGGATCTCCCGCGCCCCCTCGGGGAGCAGCGGCTGGGCCAAGCGTCCGGTCTGCGCCAGTTCCTCGCTGGCCCGCCCCAATGCGGCCAGCGGGCGGGTCACTTGGGTGCGCAACACCCAAGCCAATCCCATGGTCACCAACACGGCACACACCAGCACGGGTAGCAACTCGGCCAGGGTTTGGTGGCGACCCAGCGCCAGTTCGTGGGCCAGGTCAAACTCGATCCAGACCACGCCGTGCTCCAGGTTCCGCACGCTGCCTTTCTTACCCTCCAGCGGCAGGTCGTAGCCCAACGCCACGCCCATGCGATCACCCGAGCCACGCCACACCAGCGGCTGGCTGCTGGCCTGGGCCTGCGCAAAGCGCTCAGCAGTGAAGTCGGGCAAGGTTGCTGCCGCTGGCTTGCCGCCCATCACCAGGCGATCGCCGATCACGATGCGACCACCAGGGTCGATCACGGCCAGGGTGAGGCTGCGCCGATCCGTCGCCAGCAAGCTCAGTTCACTGGCCACCATATGGGGCTCGCGGATCAGGCTGGCTTCGGCACGGCGTGCCAGTTGATCGGCTGCGGTGAGCAAGTCGCGCTCAGCCAGCTCCATGGTGGCAGCATGGTGCTCGCTGGTTTGGTGCCACAAGGCAACCAGCACCGCAGTCAGCAGCGCTGCAAACAGCGCCAGCGGCAAGGTGCGACGCAAACTGAAGGCGCGGTCGGTGCTCACGGCAACCCCAACCAACGGGCGTCAATGAGGTTGTGGGTCTCGACCGGCGCATCAACCAAGCCTTGGCGCAGCAGCAGTTCGGCCAGCTTGGGCAAGCCCTTGGCGATGTCACCGCCCGGCCGCAACATGGCTTGGTTGCGCAACAGGTCCGGCAGCTCCAAGCCTTGGAAGCTGAGCGCGACCTCGGAGGGCGCCAGACCCAAGCGCTCGGCCATGACCGGAGTGACCGCCTCGGGCTGCCGGGTGTAGCGGCTCAACGCCGCAAAGTGCCCGTTCACCAAGCGCTGGAGGGCGGCGCCTTGGGCAGGCAGCACGTCGCTGCGCACAGCCAGCACATCCACGATGCGTCCGGGGATGGCGCGGCTGTCGAACAAGCGCTTCGCTCCGGCCTTGGCCAACTGGGTGGCCCAGGGCTCGGCGGTGACCACCACATCGACCTGGCCGCTGAGATAAGCCTCGGCGCTGTGCTGCAGGGGCACCGGCACCTGCTCGATGTCGGCCGGCGTCAGCACGCCCGCAGCCAAGAACGAAGCCAGCATCAACGCACCCACGGCGCTGCCCTCGACACCCACGCGGTGGCCGATGGCATCCGACGCCTCATCGATCGGCGGGCGCCCCATCACGGCGTCGGCGCCAGCCGACGCATCGAGCACCAGCACCACCTTGAGAGGCACACCGTCGTGCACCGCCGCCAGCACCTCGTCCAGCGTCAGGGCGGCGGCTTCCAAGCGCCGGGTGGCCAGCGCGCGGATGACGTCGGTGCTAGAGCGCATGTCGATCAGGCGCACACCCGAGTCCTGCAACAAGCCGAGGTGGCGCGCCAAGAACAGGAACTCGTAGCCGGCAAAAGCGATGGCCCCCACGCGGAATGGCAGGTCCGGCGCTTGGCACGCGCTCAAACCGGCAAGGCTGCCAAGTGCTGCGCTGCAAATGCTGCGCCGAGAAACAGGGCCGTGCATGCGATCCCCCCTTTTGCGCGGCGAGTCTCGCGCAGACAGCCTGTGTGCAACAAGCCGTCAGTCGCGAACCTTTGATCTGCGTCAGGGGCGCGCCGGCAGCGGGCTCAGAAAGCGTGCAGTGCTTCGTCCGGGAAGGTGCCGGCCTTGACCTCGGCCACGTAGCGGCGCACGGCGTCTTGCACGCTGCTGGCGCCTTGCATGAAGTTCTTGACGAAGCGCGGGCGGCGGCCGGGGGTGATGTCCAGCATGTCGTGCAGCACCAGCACCTGGCCACTGCAGCCCACGCCGGCGCCGATGCCGATCACGGGCACCGGGCTCCAGGCGGTGATCTCGCGGGCCAGCTCGGCCGGGATCATCTCGAACAGCAGCATCTGCGCGCCGGCTTCGACCATGGCCTGCGCTTGCGCCTTCACTTGGGCCGCAGCCTCGCCCCGGCCCTGCACCTTGTAGCCACCGAGGGCCGACACGGTTTGCGGCGTGAAGCCCAGGTGGGCGCACACGGGCACGCCGCGCTCGGTCAGGAAGCGCACGGTGGGCGCCGTCCAGGCGCCGCACTCCAGCTTCACCATGTGCGCGCCGGCCTGCATCAACGCCAAGCTGCTTTGCCACGCTTGCTCTAGGCTGGCGTGGTAGCTGCCAAAAGGCAGATCACCCAACAGCCAAGCGGTTTTGTTGCCCCGGGCCACGCAGCGCGTGTGGTACTCCATCGCGTCCAGCCGCACCGGGGTGGTGGTGGCCTCGGCTTGCAGCACGGTGCCCAAGGAATCGCCCACCAGGAGGATGTCAACGCCCGCTTCGTCCAGCACGCTGGCGAAGGCGGCGTCGTAGCAGGTGAGCATGGCGATCTTCTCGCCCGCTTTGTGCATGTCCTGCAAGCGGTGCAAGGTGACGGGTTTGCGCTCGGGCATGGTGGCCTCCGGCTTTCGGGGGGCGCGAGTGTAGGCTTGGGGCTTTCGCCCTTGCTGAGCATGCTGAGATGACCCTGACGGAACTGCGCTACCTCGTCGCCGTGGCCCGCGAGCGGCACTTCGGCCGTGCGGCCGAGGCTTGCCACGTGTCCCAACCCACACTCAGCGTGGCCATCAAGAAACTGGAAGAAGAGCTGGACGTGAAGCTCTTCGAGCGTGGTGGCAACGAGGTGTCGGTGACGCCGCTGGGCCAGGACATCGTGCGCCAGGCGCAGGTGGTGATCGAGCAGGCCAACGCGCTGCGCGACATCGCCAAGCGCGGCCGCGACCCGCTGGCCGGCCCGTTGCGCTTGGGCGTGATCTACACCATCGGCCCCTACCTGCTGCCCGCACTGGTGCGCCAGGTGATCGACCGCACGCCGCAAATGCCGCTGCTGCTGCAGGAGAACTTCACCGTCAAGCTGCTGGACATGCTGCGCACCGGCGAGCTGGACTGCGCCATCCTGGCCGAGCCCTTCCCCGATGCCGGCCTGGCCATGGCGCCGCTGTACGACGAGGTGTTCCGCGTGGCCGTGCCCGCCGGCCACCCGCTGGCGGCACAAACCACGGTCAGCGCCGCGGCGCTCAAGAAGGAAACCATGCTGCTGCTGGGCGCTGGCCACTGCTTCCGCGACCAGGTGCTGGAGGTGTGCCCCGAGTACGCGCGCTTCGCCAGCGATGCCGAGGGCATCCAGAAGAGCTTCGAGGGCTCGTCGCTCGAAACCATCAAACACATGGTGGCCGCCGGCATGGGCATCACCGTGCTGCCCAGCCTGAGCGTGCCCGCGGGCGAGCAGCCGCACCTGCGCTTCCTCGACTTCAGCGACAACCCGCCCCCCAGCCGCCGCGTGGTGCTGGCCTGGCGACGCAGCTTCACCCGCTACGAGGCCATGGCCTCGCTGCGCAACGCCGTGATGGCGTGTGCGCTGCCGGGGGTGACGCGCTTGAACGTGGGCTGAGCCGGCGCGGTGTCAGCCTTCAATGGCGGCATCGAAGCCCAGGCTCAGCGGCCACTCGGCCTCGCTCCAAACGGCCGTTTTGAGAGCCAGCCACTCCACCGGGGTGAGATCGAGCGGGACCTTGGGTGGGTCCATGTGGGGTAGCGACAGGGCCGACTGGCCATCCCTGTCCTGAAGCCGCCATCCGTTCATGGACGCCAGCGCCTTCATCTTGTCGAACAGCAAGGCGCTGGGGGCCAGCGCCACGATGTTGCCGTGCTCCAAGTGCAAAAAGGAGCGTCTTTTCTCGCTGGCTTCCGCGGCCAGAAAGGCCGGGCTCAAGGCCAAGTAGGTGAACTCGGTTCCGGTCCGATCCGCAGCAGCCAGCCGATGGATGTTCATCGTCAACGCCCCATCGCGCTGCACGATGGCGATGAACTCCTCCGAAGTGATGGGATCCACCGGGCCGGAAGTCCACACCTTGGCTTTGGTGAGGTGAAGCGGTAAGCGAACTGGTGTGCTCATGCGCCGCGCCGGTCTGACACCGCCGCCACCGGGTCGATCAACACCGCCCGGTCCACACCGGCCAGCTGGGCGGGTGCGGCGCAGGACGCAAGGCAGGTGTCTGCACCAGCGGCGGTGGATGGGGGGGTTGGCAGTTGGCATCGGAGAAACCTCCGTTCGGACCGCAGGCTAGCGACGCTCGGGACCGGCTGGCGAGCCATCCCGCCGGCACCCCAGCAGCCTCACATCAGCCCAGCAAGCCCTCGGCCTCCGCGACGCGCCCCAGCGCCTCTTCCAGCAACACCCGCGCCTGCGCCGTGACCTGGCCCAGGTAACGGTGCAACTCGGCGTCGGTGGGCCCTTGGGCTGCGCAATCGGCGCTGTAGGCCTCGAACTGGCTGAGTTGCATCAACAACTCAGCCAAGTGCTTGGGGCACTCACAGGCGATGGTGGACGACAAACCGGCAAAAGCCAGCAAGGTGGCGTCATCCCAGCGCGGCGGCGGGGCACTGCCCAGCACTGGCACCTCCGGCGGACGGGTGGTGATCGCGGGCGCGGCCGGCAGCCAGCGGTTCAGCCAATCGGCCAGCGCGGCATCGTCGACCGGCTCGCGCAACAACTCGGCGCCAGCGCGGGTGTAGGCGGCCTCGGCCTCAGCCCCAGCGTAGCGGTAGAGCACGCCCCAGCCCTGCGTGGCCGGCGGACGTTGGGCACCTGCGGCCAGCAACCCGGCCGTGCGGTGCAGGTGCCATGCAGCGCTGGCCGGCGCGTTGGTTTGCACCGGGCGGCGCAACAACTGGCAAAGGCCCGGGCGCTGCAGGCGCTCGCGCAAGGCTCGGTCGGGCACATGCAAAGCCAGGGCAGGCACAGCGCTGTCCGCGGCAGCGGGCTCAGGCTGACGCGGTCTGGCCAGCGTGCCGGCGTGCGTGTGGGCGACGGCCTGGAGGGCTGCCATGTCCAAGTGCGCCAAGGTGCCAATGGCGTGACCTTGGTCGATCAGCTGCCGTATCAAGGCCAAGCGTTGGATCTGGGCCGCTGTGTAAAGGCGCTGTCCACTGGGTGTGAGCGCTGGCTCACATACAGCGTAGCGGCGCTCCCACACGCGCAAGGTGGCCACGGGCATGCGCAACATGCGCGCCACGGCGCCGCTGCGGTATTGGGCTGGACTGTCCGACATATGAATCGCGTTTGCATCCGAAAGAAGGCCATTATTCGTCAGGCAAGCCGAATGTGTTGAGTATTTGAACCCTTTTTGCGTAAGCTCCGTCACATGTTCAGCCAAGCACACCCGCGTCATACCCCTCGCCATGCGGCCGTGATCGGCAGCGGCTTGGCTGGCGCCGCCTGCGCCGAAGCCCTGCTGGCGGACGGGTGGTCGGTGACGCTTTGGGACAAAGCCCGCGGCCCTGGCGGCCGCTTGGCCACCCGCCGGATGGGATGGCGCGACACCCTGGGCACCGAACACCCCGTGGCCTTGGACCACGGTGCCGTGGGCCTGCACCCCGTGACGCCTGAAGGGCAAGCCTGGGTGGCGTCATTGGTAGCCCAGCAGTTGGTGCAACTGTGGCAACCGCGCCCCCAACCGGGTAGCCACCCCTTGGCCGAGCGTGCCGCCTTGTGGGTGCCGCAACCCAACCTCCCAGCCCTGTGCCAGCACCTGGTGCGCGGGGCAAACACCCAGTGGGACCGGCCGGTGAGCACGCTGCGCCGCGAAAGCGCCGGGTGGCGACTGGACAACGGCCGCCAACTCTTTGACGCCGTGCTGCTGGCCCTGCCACCCGCCCAAGCCGAGCCCCTGCTGGCGGCCCACGAACCCGAATGGGCACAACGCGCGGCGATGGCGATGATGCAACCCTGTTGGACCCTGATGGGTGTCGCGAGCGCCGAAGGCGGTGACACCGACTGGGATGCAAGCCGTCCCACCAGCGGTCCTTTGGCTTGGTTGGCCCGCAACGAAAGCCGCCCCGGCCGCGAACCCGCCCACCCAGGCACCGTGCACTGGGTTGCACACGCCAGCGCTGGGTGGAGCCGCGAACACCTGGAGCAGCCCGCCGAAGACATCAAGGCCGTGTTGCAAGAAGCCGTGGCAACCGCCCTCGGCCATCCCGTGCATTGGCGCTGCTGCACGGTGCACCGCTGGCGCTACGCCCAGCCCCACGCTTACACGGCTGGACCGCAGCCACTAGCTTGGTGGCGGCCCGAAACCGGCCTGGGTGTCTGCGGTGACTTCCTCGGCGGCGCCGGTCTTGAAGGGGCTTGGCAGTCGGGTCGTGCCCTTGCCACCAAAGTGATTCATGCTGCCCACATGGCCGACGACGCAGCGGCGTCGGCTGTTTCTGCCTGACGGCACCGCTTGCCGCTGCATCCTTCGGAGCCCCGCCATGTCCAACACCCCCCGCCGTACGTTCTTGATCGCCGCCAGCGCCATCGGCGCCGGCACCCTGTGCAGCCGTGCCGTGGCCCAAGCGCCCATGGTCGACCCCGCGTCGCCGCAAGCCGTGGCCCTGGGCTATTACGCTGACACCAAAAAAGTCGATGCCAAGAAGTGGCCCAAGCACCAGCCCACGCAGCTGTGCACCAACTGCGGGCTGTACCAGGGCAAAGCCACCGACAAAGCCGCACCCTGTCCGCTGTTCCCGGGTAAGTTGGTGGCCGGTCCAGGCTGGTGCAACGCCTGGGTCAAGAAGCCCTGACCGCCGACATCGGCCCCATGGACAGCCGCACGGACACCACCCCCCAGAGCACCGACCAAGGTGCGCTGCTGGTGGTCTACGACGCCGGCTGTCCGGTCTGCCGCCGCGAAATCGGCCTCTACGAGCGCCTGCAGCCGCTGGCGCCTTTGTGCTTCTTGCCGGTCGACAGTCCCCACCTACCGGCTCACGCGCCGAGCACCCAGCTGCTGCTGGCGCGCTTGCATGCGCGGCTGCCCAACGGGCTTTGGATCAGTGGTGCAGCCGCCTTCGTGGCCCTGTGGGCGCGACTGCCGGGCTGGCGCTGGCTGGCCCGCTTGGCCCAGTTGCCAGGCATCACACCCGCGCTGGAATGGGGCTACCGCTTCTTTTTGACCGTGCGCCCCCTGTGGCGCCCTGCGCCGCCGGCCTGCCCGATCGAACGCAACTGAACCTGGACGGTGCCTTGGTGCCGACAACCATGAGCCAACACGCTTCGCACTCTGTGCTCATCACCGGCGCCAGCGGCGGCGTTGGGCGCGCTCTGGCCGAGCGGCTGCACACCGCCGGCTGGGCTGTCGTGGCCGTGGGCCGCGACGCCGACCGCCTGAGCAGCGTGCCCGCCACCGCCCGGGTGGTGGCCGACACCACCACCCCCGAAGGCGCGCAAGCGGCGCTGAACGAGGCCAGCGCCACGCTGGGCGCCGCGCCCCAAACGCTCGCCCACTGCGTAGGCAGCACCCTGATCGCCCCGCTTCACCGCACCAAGGCCGATGCCTACCGTGAAGTGATGCGCGTCAACGTCGACAGCGCCTTTTTCACCCTGCAAGCTTGGCTCGGCGCTCTCGCTGGCGGTCCCGGTGCGGCGGTGCTGGCCAGCTCGGTGGTGGCTGGCATCGGGGTCGCCAATCACGAAGCCATCGCCGCGGCCAAAGGGGGGCTGGAAGCCCTGGTGCGCAGTGCCGCCGCCACCTACGCCGCCCAGGGCGTGCGGGTGAACGCCGTGGCACCCGGCATGACCGACACCCCCCTCACCGCCAAGATGCTGGCCCTGCCAGCGATGCGTGAAGGCGCGGCCAAGCAATACCCCCTGGGCGGCGTGCAAAGCGCCGCTGACGTGGCGGGAGTGATGGCGTTTTTGCTCAGCCCGGCGGCTGGTCGGTTGACAGGGCAGATCTTGCCGGTGGACGGCGGCTTCACCACCGTGCGACCCTTGGTTCGCTGAAGCAGCGCGCTGCCAGCACTGCCCGTAGACTGCACCTGTTCCCCGGTCGGCAGTTCACCCAGGCCTTGCCGGACGACCCTTGGTCGCCACGCTAAACCTGCCATCGCTTCCCCATCCCACATGACGGTCTTTTTGACGCATGCGGCTGGCAAGTCGGCAAGCCCCAGCGACACCGCGCATGCGTCGGAAAGGTCAGGCCATGAGCCGCGTCCCTCTGCCTCTCACCATCCCCGATTTCTCGGGATTCGCCCGTGCCCTGGGCGCCTCACTGCACGCCCGCGCCGAGCAAGGCAAGCCACTGCCCGGCCATGTGGAGCTGCTCAACCTGATGGCCCGCGCCTTGGGCGCACGCAACCTTCAGGCGCTCCAAGCTGCACCTCCGCCAGCAGTGGCCGCGCCGCTGCCGCTGACCTCCACTGCCCAGCGTGCGCTGGCCCTGTTTGACGCACAAGGGCGTTTGAGCCAGTGGCCCGCCAAGCGCAGCGTGCAGCAACTGTGCATGTGGCTCTTGTGGATGCGTTTTGACGCCGACCGGCCTTACACCGAGGCCGAGGTCAACACCGTGCTCAAGGCCGCCAACGCCTATGGCGACCATGTGACGCTGCGACGTGAGCTCATCAACGACGGCTTGTTGACCCGCACCAGCGACTGCCGCACCTACCGCAAGCTGCCCAGAAGACCGGGGGATGAAGCACGCGCCCTGATGCAGGCTTGGCGGCTACGGCAACGCGCCGGCCCCTGAGCCTGAACGCCCCGGCCAGAAGAGATCTCAGCCCAAGCTGCGGTACAGCGCCAAAAACGCCTCAGTTAGCGGGTGCTTGGGCTCCAAATGCACCAAGGGCAAGCACCGTTCATGGCTCTCCTTCACCTTGACGCTGCTGCCCAGGTAGGGCTGCAGCACCGGCAAGCCCTCATCGATCAAGGCTTGCACCGTGCGCTGCGGCAGGCTGGCACGCGGCTGGTACTGGTTCACCACGATGCCCTCGACGTGCAGGCCTTCGTTGTGGTCAGCACGGATCTCGTCCACGTTCTGCATCAGCTCATAGAGCGCAGCACGGCTGAAGGCGTCGCAGTCGAACGGGATCAAACAGCTGTCGGCCGCAATCAGCGCCGAGCGGGTATAGAAGTTCAACGCAGGCGGGGTGTCGATCCAGACCTGGTCGTAGTCGTCGCTCAGTTGGTCGAGCGCATGCCGCAACTTGTAGATCTTGTGGCGGCTCTCCAGCTTGCTGTGCAACTCGTCGAGTTCGGGGCCAGCGGGCATCAGGTGCAAGTTGTCGAACGGTGTTTCGCAGATGAACTCGACCGGCTTGTGCTCGCGCACACTGAACTTCAGCGAAGCCTCAAAGAAGGTGGCGCTGCCAGTGCCGGCGGGCAACTCGGTGTCACCCATCACGTAGCGGGTGCTATTGGCCTGGCGGTCCAGGTCAATCAGCAGCACCCGCTGCCCACTCTGTGCCGCAATGGCTGCCAGGTTGGTGGTGATGGTGGACTTGCCCACCCCGCCTTTTTGATTGAAAACAACGCGCCGCACAGTGCTCTCCGGTGGTGATGGGCCTGATTGTGCGCTGCAGCAAGCAGCCTTGACAGCCGTGCCACGCACAATGGCGCCCATGGCCAAACCCATCCCCCGTCTCAGCCCTGAACAAATCCGACAAGTGGTGGATTTGGCTTGGAAGGACAGTCCGCCTTACCCCCGTGTGCTGTTCGAACATGGGCTGGGCGTTGGTGAGTTGACGGCGCTGATGAAGCGCGAACTCAGCAGCAGCGCTTACAAGCTTTGGATGGCGCGCGACAAATCGAGCAAGCGGCCCACGGTCAAATCAACCTTCCCGTTCGGGCGCTGAAACAACAAAGCCCGCGGCCAAGGCTGGGCGGGCTTTGCGTCAAAGTTGGCGCGACTGGCAAGAATCGAACTTGCGACGCGGCCTTCGGAGGGCCGCATGATATCCACTTCACCACAGTCGC
>CAZAIR010000057.1:0-13557 GCA_964485225.1 uncultured Burkholderiaceae bacterium | reverse complement strand
GTTCATCATGATCGGCCACAAGGGGCACCCCGAGGTCGAGGGCACGATGGGCCAGTTGAGCGAAGGCATTCATCTGGTGGAAGACATTGAGGACGTGGCCAAGGTGCAGTTGCGCCAGCAAGACAAGCTTGCCGTGGTCACCCAAACCACGCTCAGCGTGGATGACACCGCTGGCATCTTGGCTGCTGTGCGTGCGCAGTTCCCCCAGGTGCGCGAGCCCAAGCAACAAGACATTTGCTACGCCACCCAGAACCGGCAAGATGCGATCAAGGTTTTGGCGCCCCAAGTGGATGTGGTGGTGGTGGTGGGCAGTCCCACCAGCAGCAACAGCAACCGACTGCGCGAATTGGCTGAGCGGCTAGGCACGCCGGCCTACATGATCGATGGCGCCGAAGACCTCCAGCCTGAGTGGTTCGAACAGGCGCAGCGTGTTGGCCTCACCGCTGGCGCTTCGGCGCCCGAACTGTTGGTGCAGGCCGTCGTCCAGCGTTTGCGCACCATGGGTGTGATGGCAGTGCGCAAGCTAGACGGGGTGGCCGAGCCCATCCGTTTTCCTCTGCCACTGGGCTTGGGCGACAAATCCATGGCCGAGATCGACGCCGCCCGCCCTTGAGTGCGCTGCCCCTGATGGCACTCTGCCCCCACCTTTGAGATGAGCCCATGCTAGACATCACCCAACTGCGCCGTGACCTCGACGGCGTGATTCAGCGCCTGGAACGCCGCAAGTCACCTCAGCCCTTCCTGGACGTCGCCCACTTCCAAGCGCTAGAAGCGGAGCGCAAGCAGTTGCAAACCCGCACCGAGGAACTCCAAGCGCGCCGCAACGCGCTGTCCAAGGCCATTGGACAAGCCAAAGGCAAAGGGGAGGACGCCACGTCACTGATGGTTGAAGTGGGCGGTGTGGGCGATGCGATGAAGGCCAGCGCAGACCGCCTGGAGGTGCTGCAGGCTGAGCTGCAGGCGATGTTGATGCAACTGCCCAACCTGCCCCAGGCTGATGTGCCCGTGGGTTTTGACGAGCAGGGCAACGTTGAAGTTCGCCGCTGGGGTACCCCGCGCGAACTGGGTTTCGCTGCGCGGGATCATGTCGACCTAGGTGCCCCATTGGGCCTGGATTTCGATACAGGCGCCAAGCTCAGCGGTTCTCGCTTCAGCTTCTTGCGCGGCCCTGTGGCTCGCTTGCACCGTGCCTTGGCGCAGTTCATGTTGGATGTGCAGACCCAGTCGCATGGCTACATCGAGTGCTACACCCCTTACATCGTCAATCGCGATGTGTTGGAAGGCACTGGCCAGTTGCCCAAATTCAAGGATGACATGTTCTGGGTTTCGCGCGGAGGTGATGCCGCCAGCCCGGAGCAGTACCTCATCTCGACCAGCGAAATCTCGCTGACCAACAGCGTGCGTGAGCAGGTTTTAGAAGCCTCTCAGTTGCCGATCAAACTCACTGCCCACAGCCCCTGTTTTCGCTCGGAGGCAGGCAGCGCCGGTCGCGATACGCGCGGCATGATCCGTCAGCACCAGTTCGACAAGGTCGAGATGGTCCAGATCGTGCACCCTGATCACAGCGATGCCGCGCTGCACGAAATGGTGGGGCACGCCGAAGCCGTGCTGCAGCAACTCGAGTTGCCTTACCGCGTCATGGCTCTGTGCACAGGAGATATGGGTTTTGGTGCGGCCAAGACCTTCGATCTCGAGGTGTGGCTACCGGCGCAGAACACCTACCGTGAGATCAGCTCGTGCAGCAATTGCGAGGCGTTCCAGGCGCGGCGCATGCAGACGCGCTTCAAAAACGCGCAGGGCAAGAATGAGCTTGTGCACACCTTGAATGGCTCTGGCTTGGCCGTGGGGCGCACTTTGGTGGCCGTGCTGGAAAACGGGCAACAGGCCGATGGCTCGATCGCCATTCCCTTGGCATTGCGGCCCTACCTCGGCGGTCAAGCTGTTCTCGCGCCCTGATATACTGCGCGGCTTAGCTCGAGCGACCTAAACAGGAGAGGTGGCAGAGTGGTTGAATGTACCTGACTCGAAATCAGGCGTGCGGTATCCCCGCACCGGGGGTTCGAATCCCCCCCTCTCCGCCAATGAAAAGCCACCCGCGTCGGTGGTTTTTTTGTTTGAGCTTCTGCCCCGGGGGCATGCACTCCAGAGAGCGCTTCACTGGGCTTGCACTGGCGGCAACTGGCGCTTATCCAGGTTCATGCGCATCAGTTGGACGTCGGACCAGATGTCCCACTCATCCCAGCTGGTTTCCTGAACCTCTAGCCCGTCCAAGCCTGCTCGGTCGAACAGGATGGCGATCAGCGCGGAGCGGCTCAGCGGCCGGGCGGTGGGGGTGTTAGCGGTGTCCATGGCTGGCACTTTGTCGCCAGCCTTTCCCCTTCGATATCCCCCAAAACTGGGAAATGCTGTTCTCTTTTGGGGGAAGGGTTAATCCTCTACCCGGACCGTCGCAATCGATAGGTTGTCGCCGGCGCCTTGCGCACGCTGCCGCGCCTTGTTAATCAGCAGTTCGACCGATTCGCGTGGGCTCAACGTGGTGCTGACCGTGGCCAACTCTCGCTCATTGAAGTAGTGCCACAACCCATCGCTGCAGGTCATCACCACATCGCCAGGTTCCAGCTTGTCGATGGTGCTGGTCACAGGAACGGGCTCTTGCACGGTCCCCAGGCAGGCAGTCAGGAGGTTGGACTGTGGGTGTGAATGCGCTTCCGCTTCGCTGATCTGTCCGTCGTCAATGAGCTTTTGGACGTAAGACTGATCGAAGGTTCGGCGGACCATTTCACCTTTGCGAAAGTGGTAAATCCGACTGTCGCCGGTGTGCAGCCAATGGCAGCGCAGATCGGGTGTGATGAGAAACCCAGCCAGCGTGCTGTGGGGTTCTTCTTCAGCCGAGATGGCTGTCAGTTTGATCATCAAGTGCGCCTCGCTGCAGATTTGGCGCATCAGGTCGGCTGCGCTCTCCTCTGCGGGGCTGAAGCGTTCAAACAGCTGTTGGGCCGTGAGCACCACTTGGTCCGCTGCCTTGCGTCCGCCGCTTTTCCCGCCCATGCCGTCTGCCACCAGCGCCAGCATGCAGCTCTTCGCATGGGCGTGGGTGATCACGGTGACTTGGTCCTGTTGGTAAGCCCGGTCACCGCGGTGGGTGCCTGTGGCTGCCACCAGACGCAGGTTGGGGCCTTTGGGCCGGAGCAGGGGCAGCTTCGGCTCGTGGGGTAGCAGCGGCTCGATGCGTTTCACCAGAACTTCCACCAAGGTTTGGATGCGCCCGGGTTGAGGCCAACATAGCGCGAATTCGGATAGTTCTTCTGCAGCACACGTTCAGCGCCAGCCTGCAACTCCGTCAGCCCGAGCGCGCGATAGCTGGCGGCCATCAAGAACAGCGCCTCTTCTGTCGCGGGCGCGTACTGGTACTCCGTCACCGCTGTTTGCGCGCGATTCGCGGCTGCCAGATAAGCGCCGCGTTCGTAGTAGTAGCGCGCTACGTGCACTTCGTGGCGGGCCAGCATGTTGGTGATGAAGTCGATCCGGATGCGGGCGTCTTCGGCGTAGCGTGAGGCGGGAAAGCGGTCCACCAGTTCCCGGAACGCACTGAGTGCCTCGCGCGAGGCTTGTTGGTCGCGCTCAGACACGTCCTGGCCGGCAAAACGGCCGAATAAGCCGGTGTCTTCGTTGAAATTGACGAGGCCCTTCAGGTAGAGCGCGTAGTCGAACCCAGCACTGGAGGGGTGCAGCTTGATGAACCGGTCCAGCGTAGCGATGGCCTGGACCTTTTCGCCGCTGCGGAACTGGGCCCAGGCCATCTCAAGCATGGCTTGCTGCGCAAGCAGGGTGCCTGCCGCGCGCCCCTCGATGCGCTCCAGTGTTTTGATGGCGCGCTCGTAGCTGCCGACGGAAAGGTCTTCCTTGGCCTCTGCATACAATTTGTCGAGACTGGCCTGCGAGCTCGGGTCGTCTTTGGGGCTGCTGCCGCAGCCTGTGAGTGCTGCTGCCACGAGGAGGGCCGCTGCCACGCGGTGCCAGATGGTCAAGGGACTGATCGCGGCGTTGCGGGGTGCAGAAGGACTGAGAGACATGCGGCTCGATCGAGGGTGAAGACACGCCCCGATAGCGGGGCGAATGCAGTTTATCGGAAGGGCCTGGATGGCCGAACAGACTTTGTTGACTGAGGCTGAGGATGACTTGCCGGCTGAGGTCAGTCGTTACGTGATTGACTTGCCCGGTCAGGGGCGTCGGCTAGACCAATGGCTGGCAGGGGACGAGCGCGCGCACTCGCGTGGCTACGTGCAAGACTTGATCGAGCGCGGTGCGGTGTCGCTGGATGGGCAGCTTTGTACGCAAGCGGCGAAGCGGCTGCGTTTGGGCCAGCACGTCGAGGTGCAGTGGTGGCCCCCTGAGGCTGACTTGGCTTTCGTTCCCGAACCCATGGCGCTGGACCTGGTGCATGAAGACGCCCACCTGTTGGTCGTCAACAAGCCGATCGGTTTGGTGGTTCACCCGGCCGCGGGTAACTGGCGCGGCACGCTCATGAATGGTCTGTTGGCGCACCATCCCGCTGCCGCTAGCCTGCCGAGAGCTGGCATCGTGCACCGTCTAGACAAAGACACCAGTGGTCTGATGGTGGTGGCCAAGACTCTGGTTGCCTTCCACCAATTGGTGGCGCAGCTCGCGGCCCGTGAGGTGCGGCGGGAGTATCTGGCGCTGTGTCACGGGGCCTGGGGCGCGCCGCGCATGGTGGATGCGCCGATCGGGCGTGACATCCGAGCGCGCATCAAGATGGCGGTGGTGGCCAGCGGGCGACCGGCCATGACGGACTTCACCCCCTTGCGAGAAGACAGTGCGGCGAGCTGGTTGCACTGCCGCTTGCACAGCGGCCGCACGCACCAAATCCGGGTGCATGCAGCACATGCCGGCCATCCCCTGGTGGGCGACGCGTTGTACGGCGGTTCGCCGCGATGGGGCTTGACTCGGCAGGGCTTGCATGCTGCCCGATTGGGGCTGATTCACCCCGCCAGCGGGCAAGCGTGCACTTGGCGCAGTCCCGTGCCGGCTGACTTGGCCGCGGCCTGTCTTTCGCTGTGGAACACAGTGCCCGATCTGCCGGCCCCGACGTGCGCGTAGAATCTGCACAATTGCACGCGAGCCCAGGGGTTCGCGTCCCTGCTCTCAACGAGACCGGGTCGGCAGCTGATGGTGTGTGTTCCAGCTGTTGATTTGGGTTTGATGGCAGGTTCCGGCCCGAGTGGCCTTCCACGATCGATAGATTGGCGCAGCCACCTGAGCCGCGCCTCCGTGCTGACCGAGTTGCGCTGCTGCAGGCAGCGCTGAGGATAAAGCGCACTTGAAGGTGCCCAAACGAGGATGCAAGAGCTTCAGCCCAAGTCCATCTTGGAGGCCGCCCTGCTGACGGCCCAGCGGCCATTGGCTATGCGGGAGCTGCACGAGTTGCTCGGAGAAGGTTTGGGCCGCGACGAAGTACGGGCGCTGCTTCAGTTGCTGGCAGAAGAGTGGCAAGCGCGTGGCAGCCTGCAGTTGGGTGAAACCGCGGTGGGCTGGCGCTTCGTGACGCCAGCGGCTTTACGTGCCCACCTGGAGCCTATGCATGCCGAGCGCCCCCAGCGGTACAGCCGTGCCGTGATGGAGACATTGGCCGTGATTGCATACCGGCAGCCCGTGACGCGTGGTGACATTGAAGACATCCGTGGCGTGGCGGTGGGCTCCAACATCGTCAAGCAACTGGAAGACCGAGGTTGGATCGATTGCATCGGGCACCGCGATGCGCCAGGGCGACCTGGTTTGTACGCCACGACGAAGCAGTTTTTGGATGACTTAGGGCTGGCCAGCATTGCTGAGTTGCCCTCTCTCGACGGCGCCGCTGTACTGCAGGAGGCGCTGGCGCAAGCCAGCCTCTTGCCGGTGGAGGAAGAAGCACAGGCCCAGTTGCCATTGCAGACGGATGAAACGATGGAAGCCGAGCCCGCGCCGGGGTTGGCCGAGATGACTGAACCGCAGGTTGCGCCTAGCGCACCTGCAATGCCCCCCGCAGCCGAGCCCACCGAGCCGGATGCCCCGAACGATCCTTTGCCTCGCGGTGCTTGACGCTGCAGTGCTGCCATGAGCGACAACGACCTGAACCCCGACACCCCCGCTGAAGCCGACGCGGCGCCTGCGCCTAAGCGGCGCACCCGCAAACCCGCGGCGCCCAAGGTCGATGCCGTGGCAGAGCCACAAGCTGAAGCTGGGGCCCCTGCGCCGGCACCAGCCGAGCCGGCCGCTGCGCCGGCGCGCAAGCGCACCCGCAAGGTGGCTGCACCGCCGGCCGAGCCCACGCCGGAGAGCGCTGTGCAGGCGCCCGAACTGGCGGCGCCTGTGGCAGTGCCCGCTGCGCCCGTTCAGGCCGAAGCGTCGGCGCCAGAGGGCGCCGAAATCGGTGCACGGGAAGGCCGTGAGAGCCGTGACGGTCGGGATGGTCGGGAGCCGCGCGAGCCGCGTGAACCGCGCGAGCCCAGCTTGGTGGTGGGGGCCGAGCAAGCCGCCGCCGCCGTGGGCGAGCGTCTGGCCGGCCTGCTGAGCGAGCCGGGCGAAGGCGCGGCAGAAGAAGCTGTGGCTGCCGAGGTGACGTCGGCCGAGGCCGAGCGCCGCGTGTTGGCGGCCGAGTTCGACACGCCGAAGCTGCAGAAGGTTTTGGCGCAAAGCGGCATCGGATCGCGTCGCGACATTGAGACCTGGATCGCCGAAGGCAAGGTCGAGGTCAATGGTGAGCCTGCGCATATCGGCCAGCGCGTGGTGCATGGCGACCGCATCGCCTTGAATGGCAAGCCAGTCAAGGTGCGCATTGCGCCGCCCTTGCCGCGCATCTTGGCTTATCACAAGCCCGTCGGTGAGATCGTCACCTTCAACGATCCCGAGGGCCGCCCAACCGTGTTCCGCAGCCTGCCGCGTCTGAACATGGGCAAGTGGTTGTCGGTGGGGCGTTTGGACATCAACACCGAAGGTCTGCTGTTGTTCACCAACAGTGGCGATCTGGCCAACCAATTGATGCATCCCCGCTTTGGCGTGGAGCGTGAGTACGCTGTGCGAACCTTGGGCACCTTGGAAGAGGAGCAAAAAGCCAAGCTTTTGGCTGGCGTCGAGGTCGATGGCCAAACCGCGGCCTTCAAGAGCATTGAGACCGCCGGTGGCGACGGTGTGAACCGTTGGTACCGCGTGGTGATCACCGAAGGTCGCAACCGAGAGGTCCGCAAGCTGTTCGACACGGTGGGTCTGACGGTGAGCCGCTTGATCCGCGTGCGCTACGGCAACTTGGTGTTGCCCGTTGGGCTCAAGCGCGGGGTTTGGGTGGAGCTGTCGGGCTGGGACGTGAAGCAGATCCGCCGCTTGGCAGCACCCCATCAACCGGCCCAAGGCGCAGCGGCTGCCGGCCCACGTGAAGGCCGCGAGCCCCGTGAGGGTCGGGGTGAAGACCCCAACAACCGCCGTGGCAAGGGCAAGGGGCCGCGCCCCGATGCCTCTGGCCGGCCGGAACGGGTCGAGCGCCCTGAGCGCGCCCCCCAAGTGGCACGCGATCTGGATGACGACGATTTCATGCCCCGGGACATCAATCCGCTGGAGCAGACCTTTGACCGCCGCTTCGCGACGAACAAGGGTCGCGGCTTCCCGCAAGGTTTCGGCCACGGCAACAACTCGCCCCACGCCCGGCGCGAGCAGCAGCGCGGGGGTGGTCCGCGTGAGCCCGATCCGATGCAAACCTCGGTGGGATACATCGGTGCCGACAGCTTCTTGCGCCGTGGAGGCGGAGGTGGGGGCGGCGGAGGTGGTGGTGGCCCGCGCGGCGGCGGTGGTCAACGTGGCGGCGGCGGTGGCAAACGCCGTCGCTGACAACAGCCCCACGGTGGCTGGATTCACTCAGCTGCCTACAATCATGGGCTTTGCCTGCCGGCCTAGATGCGGCGGGCGTTTATCTGGAGAATTTTCATGGCGGTTGAACGCACCCTGTCGATCATCAAGCCCGATGCCGTTGCCAAAAACGTCGTCGGCCAAATCTTGGCTCGTTTCGAAGGCGCTGGCCTGAAGATCGCTGCAGCCAAGATGGTGCACCTGTCGCGCGCTGAAGCTGAAGCCTTTTACGGCGTGCACAAGGCTCGTCCCTTCTTCAACGACTTGGTGAACTTCATGATCTCCGGCCCGGTCATGATCCAAGTGCTCGAAGGCGAGGGCGCCATCGCCAAGAACCGCGACCTGATGGGTGCTACCGATCCGAAAAAGGCTGAGAAGGGCACCATCCGCGCTGACTTTGCAGACAGCATCGATGCCAACGCCGTTCACGGCTCTGACGCCCCGGAAACCGCCGCGAATGAAGTGGCGTTCTTCTTCCCCGGCATGAACGTTTACGCGCGTTAAATTGCCGTGACGAACACCACCAATCTGCTGGGGTTCGACCTCGACGGCTT
Organism: uncultured Burkholderiaceae bacterium; assembly: GCA_964485225.1. Classification (GTDB taxonomy): domain Bacteria; phylum Pseudomonadota; class Gammaproteobacteria; order Burkholderiales; family Burkholderiaceae_C; genus Inhella. The sequence goes on along the minus strand of CAZAIR010000057.1, from coordinate 5,110 downwards.
GGTGGCTTTCTGCGAGCAACTGGGCGAAAAGCGCTTTCGCGCTGTCCAGTTGTTCCGCTGGATTCACCAACGTGGGGTCGCCGATTTCGCGTTGATGAGTGACCTGGCCAAGTCGCTTCGCGACAAGCTGGCTGGTTGCGCCCATGTCAGCCCGTTGCGGGTCCTGACCGAACAGCGCTCTTCTGACGGCACCATCAAGTGGCTGTTCGATGTGGGCAATGGCGATGCCGTTGAAGCTGTTTACATCCCTGAATCCGACCGTGCCACTTTGTGTGTGTCCAGCCAAGCCGGCTGTGCTGTGGGCTGTCGCTTCTGCTCCACTGGTCACCAGGGCTTCAGTCGCAACCTCAGTACCGCCGAAATCGTGGCGCAGCTGTGGTTTGCAGAGCACCAGCTGCGGCGTGAGTTGGGTACGCAGGATCGCGTGATCAGCAACATCGTGATGATGGGCATGGGCGAGCCGCTGCAGAACTACAACGCGCTTGTACCGGCTCTGAAGGCTTTCTTGGACGACCACGGTTACGGTTTGTCGCGCCGGCGGGTGACCGTCTCGACCAGCGGCGTGGTGCCCATGATCGAGCGGCTGCAGCAGGATTGCCCGGTGGCTTTGGCCGTTTCTCTGCATGCCCCGACCGACCCTTTGCGCGACCAGCTTGTGCCGCTCAACCGCAAGTACCCGATTGCTGAGCTCTTGGCGGCTTGCAGGCACTATTTGGATGCCGCGCCGCGCGACTTCATCACCTTCGAATACTGCATGCTCGATGGTGTGAATGACAGCCTGGAGCAAGCCCGGGCGTTGGTGCAACTGCTGAAGGGCAAAGTGCCCTGCAAGATCAATTTGATCCCTTTCAATCCCTTCCCCGCATCGGGCTTGCTGTGCAGCCCGCGCGAGCGGGTGTTGGCGTTCTCCGAAGTGCTGCTGCAAGCGGGCATCGTCACCACCGTGCGAAAAACGCGAGGCGATGACATCGATGCAGCTTGCGGACAGTTGGCTGGCGAGGTGCAAGATCGCACCAATGCGCCCAGCCGCATGACCCGATCCCCTGTTGTGGTGCACCGCCCTGCGCGGTCTGCCCCTTGAACCTGTGTTGATGGAGATGGGTATGGCCTTGCGTTGGATGTCTTGGGTGTTGGCTGCGCTGGCGCTGACGGGCTGCTCGGCACCGAGCGGTCCCAGTGGCCGCGAAATGCCGCGCACTGAAGTGGACAGCACCGAGCTTGAGAGACGCTCGGCGATGCGTTTGGAGTTGGCTGCTGGTTACTTGGCCAGGGGCCAGAACGCGATTGCCCTGGACGAGGTCAAGCAGGCGCTGGCCCTGCGCCCCGATTCCCGCGAGGGCTTGAACCTGCGTGCGTTGACCTTGGCGGCGATGGGCGAAACGGCTGCCGCCGAGGAGGGCTTCCGTCGTGCCCTGAGCCTGTATCCCCGCGACCCGGATACCTTGCACAACCAGGGTTGGTTTTTGTGCCAGCGTGGTCGTTTGGCTGCGGCACAAGCGTCGTTCAATGAAGCCTTGGCACAAGTCGAGAACCGGGCGCCGTCACGCACGTGGCTGGCCAAGGGTGTGTGTGAGGCCATGAGCCAAGAGTGGGCTCAAGCTGAGTCCAGCTTGCAGCGTGGGTTTGAGTTGGATCCTGGCAACCCGGCGATTGCTTTCAACCTGGCCGAGGTGTTGTTGGCGCAGGGATTGGCCGAGCGCGCGAAGTTTTATGCCGGGCGGGTGAATGCGCAGCCCGAGAACATCAATGCGCAGTCGCTCTGGTTGGCGGCACGCATTGAGCACAGCCTGGGTAACCGCGTGGGTGCGGCCGAATGGGGACAGCGTCTGCTGCGCGAATTCCCACAATCCAATGAAGCACGGCGTTTTGGCGCCGGCCTGTTCAGCGAGAGGGGCTGATGTCCGAGGGTGTGTCTCGCCAGCAGGCTGGTGCCATGCTGGAAGCCGCGCGGAAAGAGCGCGGGATCGATCTCGGCGCATTGGCCGCGCAAATGAAGGTGCCTCTGGCGCGCTTGCAAGCACTGGAGGCCGGTGAGTGGCAGCAACTGCCCAGTGGTCCCTACGCCCGAGGCTTGGCCACTGCTGTGTGCAGAGCCCTGCAAATCGATGCGACGTCGGTATTGTCCAGCATGCCGGATGCCCAAGGTGATCCGCTTGATCGTGTGGCGCAGGGCATCAATCAACCGTTCCGAGGCGACTATCGGCAATCCGCTTTGGCGCGCCCTTGGGTGTGGCTGGGTGCGTTGTTGACGGCCGCAGTCATCGCATCTCTGCTGTGGTTGCCAGCGCCGCCTTGGGCTTGGATGCAGGCTGCGGGCACTCTGGCAATGGAGACGGTGCCGCTGGGCGCTGAAGGGGCCAGTGCGACAGCCAGTGCGTCGGCCAAGCCCTTGGAGACCGTAACCACCGACACGCCCGCCATGGTGCAACCCGCTGTGGCTGCCAGCGCCGTGCCAGTAATGCCTGCACCCAGCGCTGTCGCTGTCGTGTCGCCTGCCACGGAAGTGGCTCCCGGGTTGGTCGCGGCTGCGCCAGCACCGTCGGCCGAAACGACCTCCACTGCAATGGACGCCACGTTGCGCATCACGGCCCAGGAGGCAAGTTGGGTCAGCATCACCGACGCTCGCGGACAGACTTTGGTGTCCCGCTTGGTGGCACCCGGTGAGGCCTTGGCCTTGGCGCCGCATGTGCCGGTCCGTTTGGTCCTGGGCAACGCGCCTGGTGTGCGCTTGGAGTGGCGAGGCCAGGCTCGGGATTTGAGTGCTTACGCCAACCAGCGCGTGGCCCGTTTGGAGTTGCAGTAATGAACATCGCTGAGCCGTCCCCAATCCTCCCCACCACGATGCCTGCTCGGCGCAGCCTGCAAGCGCGCGTGCGCTGGGGCGATCGGCTGGTGACGATAGGTGGCGATGCGCCGGTGCGCATCCAGTCGATGACCAACACCGACACCGTGGACGTGATCGAGACCGCGATCCAGGTCAAGGAGCTGGCGATTGCCGGTTCTGAGCTGGTGCGCATCACGGTCAACACGCCGGAAGCCGCTGCCGCCGTACCGCACATCCGCGAGCAACTCGACCGCATGGGCATCGACGTGCCCTTGGTCGGCGACTTCCACTACAACGGCCACCGACTGTTGACCGAGTTCCCGGACATGGCGCGGGCCCTGAGCAAGTACCGCATCAACCCCGGCAACGTGGGCAAGGGCGACAAGAAAGACAAGCAGTTCGCCCAGATGATCGAGGCGGCCATCCATTACGACCGGCCGGTCCGCATCGGCGTCAACTGGGGCAGCCTGGACCAAGAACTGCTGGCCAGTCTGATGGATGACAACGGCCGCCGCGCGCAGCCTTGGGACGCGAAGAGCGTGATGTACCAAGCGCTGATCGACTCGGCGTTGGGCTCGGCCGCCTACGCGGTTGAGCTGGGCATGGCGCCCGAGCAGGTGATCATCAGCTGCAAGGTCAGCGGCGTTCAAGACTTGGTGACGGTGTACCGCGAGCTCAACCGCCGCACCACCCACCCGCTGCACCTGGGCCTGACCGAAGCTGGTATGGGCACCAAGGGCACGGTGGCCAGCGCCACGGCCTTGGCCTTGCTGCTGCAAGAAGGCATTGGCGACACCATCCGCGTCAGCCTGACGCCGCAACCCGGCGAAGCGCGCACGCAAGAAGTGGTGGTGGCCTCCGAGATCCTGCAGTCGCTGGGTTTCCGGGCCTTCAACCCCAGCGTGACGGCCTGCCCCGGCTGCGGCCGCACCACCAGTACGACGTTCCAAGAGCTGGCCAAGCAGATCGACGACTTCCTGCGCGCCCAAATGCCCGTGTGGCGCGAGAAGTACCCCGGGGTCGAGAACCTCAAGGTGGCCGTGATGGGCTGCATCGTCAACGGCCCCGGCGAAAGCAAGCATGCCGACCTCGGCATCAGCCTGCCTGGCACCGGCGAGGCCCCGGCGGCCCCGGTGTTCATTGACGGTGAGAAAGCACTGACGCTGCGGGGCGAGGGTATCGCCCGTGACTTTCAAGCGTTGGTTGAGGATTACATCGAGAAGCGCTTTGGCGGCGCCACGCAAGCGGCATGACGGACAGCAAGAAGAACGAGCCCCTGCGCGGGGTCAAGGGCATGAACGACACGTTCGCGCCCGAATCCAACCGCTGGGAGTGGCTGGAAGGCGAGATGCGCGACCTGCTGCGCGGCTACGGCTACCGTAACCTGCGCACCCCCATCGTCGAGCCCACGGCCTTGTTCGTGCGCGGCATTGGCGAGGTGACCGACATCGTCGAGAAGGAGATGTACACCTTCACCGACAAGCTCAACGGTGACCAACTCGCGCTGCGCCCTGAGATCACCGCGGGCATCGTGCGCGCCACCATCGAGCACAACGCGCTCTACGACGGCCCGTTGCGTGTCTGGTCCATTGGGCCGGTGTTCCGCCATGAGCGCCCGCAAAAGGGCCGTTACCGCCAGTTCCACCAGCTGGACGTGGAAGCGCTGGGCTTTGTCGGTCCTGATGTGGATGCCGAGCTGATCTTGATGACGCGCGCCCTGTGGCGGCGTTTGGGCCTGGTCGAAGGCGCCGACATCCGCCTGGAAATCAACAGCCTGGGTGAGCCCGACGAGCGCGCGGCGCACCGCGCAGCGTTGATCGACTACCTGAGCCAGCACCAAGAACAGCTCGACGCCGACGCCCAGCGCCGCTTGCACACGAACCCGCTGCGCGTGCTGGATACCAAGAACCCGGCCATGCAGGCCTTGGTGGACGGGGCGCCGCAGTTGCTCGCCTTCCTCGGCCCCGAATCGCTCGCGCACCTCAACGCCGTGCGTGCGGTGCTGGATGCTGCGGGCTTGGCCTACACCGTCAACCCGCGCTTGGTGCGGGGGCTCGATTACTACAACCGCACCGTGTTCGAGTGGGTCACGCCCCACCTCGGCAGCCAAGCTACCGTGTGCGGCGGCGGCCGGTATGACGGTCTGATCACCCAGCTCGGCGGCAAGCCGGCGCCGGCCGTGGGCTTCGGCCTGGGCATGGAGCGCTTGCTTTTGCTGCTGGAGGCCTTGGGCAAGGAAGCGCCATCGCCCGCACCGCACGCTTATGCCTTGGTGCCTGATGCGAA